>DAOUSD010000044.1 GCA_030627405.1 Deltaproteobacteria bacterium | reverse complement strand
AGCGTATTCTTACTGGTATTATGCAGCAGTTGCTGAAATGCTGGTAGCGTTGCGTTCCCCAAGGCCAGGCAGACCAGATCTTCATTATGTTCATTTGTGTCTGCTTTGACCAGCCGAATCGCCTTTGGTACGCGATCCGTATGCCAGGTGGTGGTGTGCCATGGAAGTTGCACACGAGATGGGGGTATGGCCCTCCGAGGTCGGCTTGCAGGAGTAGGCCTCAAATCGCCGTAAGCTGCGTCGGTTAAGAGCCGGGGTGGTGAGCGTTACGGAAAAGGCTTGGCAAAGACCAAGTCAGATATGGATTTAGAAGACGAGCGAAAGCGAACCACTGATGACGTGTCGTAAGCGTATATGATGACATCAAAAGCGGGGTTGCACCACTGTCCCGTGATAAATTCAGGGGGAACCTGTTTACTGCCTGAGTGGTGTCCGGCATAAAGGTGGCGTGAGCTAAATCCAGGCTTGTGTGCGGAACATGGGAACCTGTCGTTCCGATGCTAAGGGAGAAATCCAAGTGGCAGACCCACAAGGATCAGAGTACCGATGCGGAGCACAGGGGCGGAGCAATTCGTAGTAGTGATGAAGGTTCTGTAATGGAGCTGGAGCGAAGGGGTTGCGTCGTTCTACTTTTACATAAGAACAACCCGAAAGGGGAGGATTCTGTTGGAAAAGTAAAGTCGTTTGATATTTTTTTGTACATTGGCAGATTGTATATTAAAACGACTGAACGATAGGAGCCGGATGAGTCGAGAGGTTCACGTCCGGTTCTGGGAGAGCCTGAGGGGGAAGTTCTTTTGGGCTACTCACCCACCTGGGAGGGCTCCACAGTGATGGGGAGTCCTATCCCGATATGTGGTTGCTTAGAGTGTATGCGATTGTTATGTGGCTGCGTAGTTGCTGGTTGAGCTTATTTAAGCACAGAAAACGATCCTCTCAAAACCTGATAATGGCAGATTTTTTCAATCTCCCTCAATCCACACAGGGAAACTATGCAGTAAATTCAAACACAGGCGTCTGAATGATACGGCGAGGCTTTCTTTGTCCCCAAATCGTTTGCTGCAATTGTTCAACAGTCTCTGGCGAGAAGAATCGCTCTCCGGTTTCCAAGCACATCATAGCCGGCACATTCTCAATAATAACGAACCTATCATCTACTCCAAGCGTGTAAGTGACTTTTTGTTCAACCATCGTCTCTTTCCAAATATGAGTTCTCATGTTTTGTTCTCCTAATCTTGAAATCAATCCACAGTTTTACGTCTGGTTCGTATAGGGTGATGATTTTTACCAAAGGACGAGATGGATAACTACACTGAATATGCAGAGGTCTCTGTTCAAACGTAAATTCGAGTATCAAACAGCTTGGCCCATACTTGTCTTCGGGATAATCTTCAATAATTTCACCATGCGCTATTGCTTCGCGGAGTTCCGACACGCTGATATGACGAATGATACTTTGGTCAACGGCGTGTTGTGAGTACTCAAACTGGTTTTGCGCAATCTTCTTGCAGATTTCTTCAATCATCGTCATCAAATGAGGCTATGGGTGCGTATCATCACCGCCCACATGATACTTTCCAGTACGTCGTTCACCAGTAGCAGCGAAGCCGCAAAGCTTTCGCTGTTTGGTGCAGCGCAATGTCATGAGGGAATGTACACGATAGACCTGATGGTTACTTAAAAAACCTCAATGCTTCGTCAACGTTGTAACACCAACCAGTGACATCAAGAGTAGGTCGCTCTCCTCCCTGCACTGATATTACCCAACGACTATCTCTATCCCTGATGTAAAATTTGTATTGAAAATATTTTTTTGGCGGGCGGTAGGTGTTTATCGGCTCACCGCGCCTCAACGTTGCGAAAAACTTATCCCATGGAATAATGAAAATGTCACGAAGGCTTCCTGTAATACCGCCACAAAGTAAGACTAAATCACCATTCTCATCTAATTTTTCCAGATCAACTCCTTGGAAATACTGTCTTCGAGAGGTATTATAAGTAAAGGACTTTGTAAAGCACAACTTTTCTTCTAACAACAAAGTCTCAAACCAACCGTTCATAAGCGTGACCAACTTGCAATTTAGCCCATTAGATTGGGCAAGATCATAAAATTCTTTGGCCCAATGGTTCTTCATCTTAAGCCTCTCATTTAAAAATTTATCAGCCTCATAATCAGCCGCACGGCTTTTTGCGTCGGCTGAATTAGCCTTGTTATGTGGTGATACGCTTCAGTCTCTCTCTGATGCCAAGTGTATTCACGAATTGCTGGCTGAATCGTACAGCGCTTTCGATTGCCCATTCCGCACAACCAGCACCAAGGCATTTGTGTGGAAACCAAACCATTTGCCCTTTTGCTCGGTCAGCGAGCGCACTGACTGGAAACAATTGCGAAAGCCGCTGCTCAAGTGACCGGTGATCCTTCAGATCGTCATCCCATTCTGGCCTAAAGTGTACGAGCGCGTTTCTTAGGCGCATCAATCCATCCGCACTCCGATATGTGGCTCTTGACCCTTACTCATTGGCTCGTGCCCCATAGCAACGAGGGCAACCTGGTACTTGCGCAATGGAGAGAGCTTCTCGATTTCTGGCCAGAGTTCTGCAAGAAGATTGATCTGGGTCTCAGAGAGGGACTTCAATGCCTTTTTGTCTCTGTCCACGGTCTGCTGATAGAGCTCGTTCACGGAAGATTCCAGCGACGTTGCGGCAAGAAGCACTGCGGCTAAAGCATTGCTTCGTGCTTCGTCCCATCGGGGCTGCGGCCATTCCAAGTGCTTTTCTTCGCTCTCTATCTCCGCGCATGCAAAGGCAAAACGTGCGGCAGAGTTGAGATGAAACTGAAAAAATCCGGCCTTGACACTAACTGTTACCATTGAGATCCCCTCACTACATAATAACGTCCGCCGGTGAGCAGCGGCCCGAAAGAATTCCAAGATAGCAGGGTCTTTACGAAAATCCGCGGTCTTCACGCCGTCTGCTCCAGTGGCATGGTTAGGGATTGCATAATTCTTATATAATTTCAGCACCTACATGAACAAGATGCAAACCAGTTTTTGAAATTTCATCCGCAGCCATTTTTTTTATTTCATATTCTAAATAAGGATATAAAACGGAATTACCTGAATCTGAGTTAACGACGTGGAAAATCTGCTCATCAGATTTATGGCTTGTAACAATTTGTCTATCAGCTTTTCCGACCTCATCACTGATAAATTCTTTTGCTAGTTTAGAACTGTTAAAGTTTTTATAAAAGGCTGCTGGATCATTTATTCTCCATTGGGCCTTTAATTTTACCGTTATAAATTTTTTATCTAATGTCGGAATTTCATGGGTTTCTTCCAGCAAAATTATATATTTTTTAAAATAATGAGTTTTCTGTATAAACGGGATTTTAAAATATTCACCAGGTACCTTATGTGTTTCCTCGACAAGTTTTCCAAATTGAGTAATGACTACCATCTCATCATCGTCGACAATGAATCCGGCATTTTCGTAGGATATAAAAATAAGAGCCAATAAAGCTGCAATTAAAGCAATATATTTCACGTTTATCATCTCTTCCCTAACCTATAGTAGACTGCCGAATAGTCGTCTTATAATACGGCTAATCTACGTACTAAATTGTTTTATACGGCTGTTGGGTCGTATAAAACAATCTATTTGTGGATTAGACGTCTTTTTTGCTCGATAAAAATTTTGATTTTAGATTTTAGTATTATATCAGTGCATGAACAAATGAACATCGAATAAAAAAACACCTAATACCAAACATTCAACAGCTATTTCTGTTTCTCCATCTTTTCCCATTCAACATTCGATGTTCATTTTTTTCAGTCCCTCCTGGACGTACTATTATTCCATACCCCAGGGATTTTGGCACCGCAGAACTTGCATTTACTGCCTGTTAGATTATACGTCGGCAAGAGATAGCCCTCGCGTTCAATCAACAACTTGCTGCAATTGTGACAATAGGTGTGATTCCCTTCATGGTTTGGAACATTGCCGACATAGACATATCTGATACCCTCTTTAATGGCTAATTCGCGGAAACGAGTCAATGTTGAAACCGGTGTGGGCGGCAGCCTGTCAAGTTTGTACTTAGGGAAAAAACGTAAAAAGTGTAGCGGATGGTCGGGCCCTATGTTGTCAAGTATCCATCCGCACATCTGTTTTATCATTTCTTCATTATCTATATATCCAGGCACCACCAGAGTTGTGACTTCGAGATGAATCTTTTGCTCATGCAGCGTTTTTAAAGTGTTTAACACTGGTTGAAGCCGCCCGCCGTTCAATTTTTTGTAAATGTCATCGCTATATGATTTAAGATTTATATTTGCGCCGTCCAGCACTTTGCATAACTCAAGAAGAGGTTTTCGGTTAATGTAACCATTTGAAATCCAAAGGTTATGCAGCCCTTTTTTCTTTGCCAGTCCGGCGATGTCAATCATGTATTCAAAAAATGTGACTGCCTCTGAATATGTGTATGCAATAGATTCAGACCCCAAACGCTGGGCTGTCTCTACTGCTTCAGCAGGAAAAAGCTCATGATGACGCACTTCATGAGGCTTTGCCTGAGAAATTTCCCAGTTCTGGCAGTTTAAACAACGGAAATTGCATCCCGTAGTACCAAGGGAAAAGACCATTGACCTGGGCCTGAAATGAAAAAGCGGCTTTTTTTCTACAGGATCGTTATTGACAGCACAGGGATTTCCATAGGCCAGGCTGTAAAGCTTGCCGTTTATATTAACCTTGGAACGGCATATACTGCGATCGCCCGGTGCAAGTATGCAACGATGGGGACAGATGCCGCAGACAACCTTGCCATTATCTAATTTGTCATAAAGAAATCCTTCGTGCGACCATTTCCACAATGTTTTTGGGGCATCGTTTTTTAACACTTTGCCGCGGATGTCATCGGGACCGGATATAAAGCGCCTGTCGCCGGCAAAAGGCAGGCACACATCGGCAAACATTGCAGTAGATAGCAATGCTCCGCTATAGTAAAGAAAATCCCTTCTGCTTATAGTTTTCATCATACTTTCCACCTAAATTGAGCAACTTTTTACTCGATCTGCGCCGATCTCTTGCGCATAAAGATTTTGCAAAATTCCTCGACATATCCGCGGGTATGCCTGCGGTTTTTGCAAATCCTTATGCATCAAGATCTCAGCACATATCTTCGCAAAAAATTGCTCAACTCAGGTGCTCCAATAACAGTCAAACTTGCCAGTTTCAAAAATATCAATCCGGCCGTGGCCCAGATGATTCCAAAATAGGGCAAAAGGATCAGACTGGTAATCAGGATGCCGCAGGCAGCACCAATTAAATCGGCTGAAAAAGATCTTGTTACAGCGGAATTTCCGCCCCCTCCCAAATGGAGAGCCACAGGGAACTGAAACCCGCATACAAGCGAAATTATGAAGCCGAAAACAAGAAAAAAGAATGACGGCAGCCTGTCGCCGCCCATCTTCAGTGCCGATATCAAAACACCTATCAGAACAATAAGCAGGCCATCGGTCAGCACCAGTATCTGTTTTCCGCCTTCACGCAGTCTGTCGCCCAGCAATGCCCCCGGCAAAAGACCGGCCAGAAAGACTGTTATAATCAGTCCTATTTGAAAATATATATAACCATAAAATATCTGAAAAGCAAAGATGATCAGTATTTCACTTCCCATGGTCATTGCTCCTGTTGAAAAAAGTACAAATTCCTCCCGCTTAATCCGAAACAGATATATAATGGTGAGCCCGGCAAGGCCGGCAATAAATCCAACAGGTGAAGTGGAGAATTTGGCAAACCACTGTGAAAACATCATTCTCATCAAAAGCGGAGAATCATCGCTGTTTTTTGGTGTATTCGGGTCTATCAGATCATTCAAGCCTGAAATTCTTTCTTTAGTCAGATTCCCGTAATAATAGCCTCGTATGTACCGGGTAATAATACCTTTTTCTGCAAGTCTCGCAGGGATATCTGTTTTGATTGAAATATCCCGGCACAGGAAAAATATCTTCAGCCCCGGCATAAGCAAGACATGCTTAAAATGATTTTTCACGCTATTGTATAGAGAAGAAAGCTTCTGCCGTTGTGGTTCGGCAAGGTAATTATCATAACCCTCCATAGAAAAACTCAAAACACCATCCCGCGCAAGGTGTTTCTTTACAAGGCTGAAAAACTGATCGGTAAAAAATCTGTTGACCTGAAATGTGTCCGGCTCCGGTAAGTTTAAGATAATGGCATCGTAAATTTTGTCTGAATCAGCAAGAAAGGCCCTTCCATCCTGATTGATTACATTCAATCCTTCAATATTTTCGATCAGGCCGAATTTGAACTGTACAGAAGTAATTTCCGGGTCAAGCTCAACATAATCAACTGTTTTAAGACCATGCTTTTTCAGCTCCTTCATAATGCCGCCCTCGCCGGATATTAAGAGGACGCTCTGCGGATTGTCCAGTTGAGCCAGGGGATAATGTATGGTTTCTTCCGCAATGCTCTGATTCTGGTTGCTGAATACAGGGACTCCATCAGTAAAAAGAGTGTACTGTCCATTATCCTGATGAACGGCAATCCTTCCGTAACGGGATTCACGATAATGAACCAGCTTTCCCTCGGAAGGCGCAAGCGAAAAGGGTTCAAAAAAAATACCCGCTGCAAGCAGTAATAATGTGATAGCAGCGCCTGGAATAATTTTTAAATATTTTTTCTGCTTTCCGGTTAATGAAGAAAGAAGAAATGATGCGGCCACAAGCGGAAGGTTGGCAATAAATATAGCCTTAAGGGGAGTAACCAGAAAAACAAGCGCAAATGAAAAAAGCGCTCCTCCGGTTATATCTCCTATATTGTCGGTAATATAAATGCGTGTACCTGAATAATCCGGTGTTTCCGCTCTTAGCACAAAAAGGCTGTAAGGAAGAATAAAACCTATAAGCAGGCAATATGGAGCAATGGTTAAAAATATGTAGGCAAGGGTAGGATAAAAACCAACTGAACTGCCGTGAACAAAGAAAAAGTCGCGCAATCCACGAATGCTATAAATCTGAATCACGGACAGAGCCGCCAGAATGAAAGAAAGCCGGCAGAGTCTGCTTGAACTGGCCTCCCAGTAGCGCGGCGTAATCAGATGCGCTACAAGTGTTCCTGTACCGCCAAGTATCAACCAGTTGAAAAGTATTAAAGAAATGACAAACTCGTTACCGTGGAACTGGGCAAGAAATTCGCGTATGGTTACTAATTGCACCACAATTGAAGAAATGCCGGTAGCAATGACAACCAGCAGTGTAGCGCGTTCATTTTTCTTCATCAAAATACTGAACCTGGTAGATCTTAACTTCCGGTTTATCATTTCGCCAGGCATGGGCTGACAGCCCGGCCTTTATGCAGAGATGGCCAAGAAATTCTTCGGGCTCAGGTACCTGTTTCCATACCTGTGGCAAAAAAGTTGCGTTGGCAAAGCCTTTCCGGATAATTACGCCATCAACGTTAACGCGCAGTTTTGAAACAAGGTCATCACCATCTGTGTATTCAAGAGGTTCCGGCGGGGTAAGAATGCTTACCTCTATATCAACATTTTCAAGTTCTTCGGCTCTCAGGGGAGAAAATCGCGGATCACGAAATGCAGCACTGACTGCATTACGCCTGACCACCTCTTTGACAGGTTCAGATGCAGTTATATTGCCAATGCAGCCTCTAAGCTGCTCATTGATCTTTAAGGTAACAAAGGTGCCGAAAGGCTCCTGAAAACAATCCTCCTTAAGCGCTTCTTCCAAGGCCTCGGACTCGGCGGGGTCTATCTTTTTATTCAGCTTTTTCATAAGGCTGTGCCGTGCAAGCCTTACCAGCACCTGTCCCTGCTTATCAGTAAATCCGTGATCCGCATTTTTTTTGTTATTCATAAATTGATCTCCATAAAATGCTATGGCAGCGTAGCCGACAACTTGAGTGCGCCCGCCGCAGGTATCGCCGCTGTTTGAATAATGCAGCAAAACCGGCTGCCATCCATATTGCCTGGCCAGGCTAACAAGAACAAGAACCGGCACTTTTCCGCACGCACAATTATAACCCTTCAACAAATTGTCTGCATCCAGATTTAATATCATTTGAATGGTTTTTTTATCTTTTTCAACAGCCTCGGTATATGGTAGAAAGTGGGAAAGGTCTGTACTGGCCACAAGAAGCGTGTTTTTATCTCTAAACATATCTATTTCGCGTGTGAGCCCGCCAATATTTCCCTTGCTGATTACAATCGGAATGATCTTAAATTTCTTTAAATAATACTGCAAAAAAGGCAGCAAAACCTCCAGTGAATGTTCGCTAAGATCAGAAGCCTTGTTTGCGTGAAACAATTCTGACCGGTTTCGCAGTTTTGCAGCATCGTTATGCAGATTTATTATACCCAGCGGGGTCCGGTAAGCAGTTACATCGCTGATTGCTCCGTTTGTGAAGCCTACCCGATGATCCGGGCCAAGCAAAATAACCTTTTTAAACTGCTTTTCGCTGAGAACAAGTGATGCATGGGCTGCTGTAAGCCCGGAGCATGGATATCCCGCATGGGGCAGTATAAGAGCCTTCAGGTATTTTCCTGATGGAATCTTTACCTGAGTTTTTTTTGCCCGGCTGGATAGACTATTAATATTCTTGAGTAAATCAGATTGACTGGAAGGATAAAATCTGCCTGCAAAAACGGCCTCGCGAATATCATCCGCAAGTGCTCCTCCTGTGCAGAGGAGAGATAACATGCACAAAACCAGGGGAAATTTTATAATCGGATTGAATGCCTGCTTCATGGGGCGACCCTTCCTGTAAACTTAAGAGGGTAGGGGATATATTAACAGAAATTTGAAAACTCGAATATGAAATTAACCTGAGGCAGCGGACAATTAAATTTAAGAACGTCTGAAACTCGCGCATAAGTGAGTCTAAAGAAAAAAGAGTATTAATATCACCTAAGATGAGCAATTAGCTCTTAGCAATTAGCGGTTAGCTCTTATTATTTCGGGCGTTTACCAGCGATTCGATTTTCACCCATTGGGTGAAATGTTATTATTTAATAACGTCTT
>DAOUSD010000078.1 GCA_030627405.1 Deltaproteobacteria bacterium | reverse complement strand
ATACGAATATCGAAACTCGAAACAATATCTAATTTCGAATATCAAATGACCAAAACATGTCAGGCACTTATGCAATATCTATGGCGCTCCAACATGTTTGAAATTTTGGTCATTCGTATTTGTTTCGGATTTTGAGCTTCGTGCTTCGAATTTATTGAAAATTGAACAAGTAAGCAATTTTTGTGAATTCAGGAGGTTATCAGCTTAAATGACGTGGCCCTGGCATCCACTACCCTGTAATTGACATTCAAAACCTTTGCCGGTATTTCTGCCCTTTTCCATTTCGGAAATATGACTTTGCGGGATTCCCGTTAATTCCGAAAGATGTATCTGCCTAAACAGATGTCAGCTAATGCGCTTATTTTTTATCCGGATTAGGGAAAAAAGGCCTCGACTATTTTTCAGTTTGTTGCAAAATCGTCTTGACTATTTTTCAATATTATGAATAATGGTCATTATGATAAAAAGAACCTTATATATTAAGATCTGGCATGATCTCGCCATTGACAAGCACATGATATTCCTTGTGGGGCCACGTCAGGCAGGAAAAACCACTCTTACCCAAATCATTTCAGCCTCCTTTACGAATCATCTCTATTTCAATTGGGATATTGCTGAACACAGAACAAATTTCCTGCAAAACCTCTCTTTCTTTGAAGCATTAGAACGTAAAGATTCATCAATTCCGTTGATTGTTCTTGATGAGATCCACAAATACAGAGACTGGAAAAACTACCTTAAAGGTATATATGACCAGCATCATGATAAATACCGGTTTCTTATCTCAGGAAGTGGGAGGCTGGATATCTATCAGCAAGGAGGGGATTCACTGGCCGGGCGTTATTTTCTATTTCACCTGTGGCCATTTACGATTTCCGAGTTAGGGGGAAAAAACAGAGAGATTGGTCATTTTCTCAATAATCCGTTACAAATAACAACGGAACGTACCGAAGAACTGAAAGAAATATGGGCGGGGTTATCTGAATTAAGTGGATTTCCAGAGCCATACCTGGCAGGGCGGAAGACGACCTACCGACGATGGTCGAGCATCTATTCAAAGCAGTTAATACGTGAGGATATTCGGGATCTGACAGGGGTAAAATCTATCATGGACATGGAAACTCTTTATCTTTTGTTGCCATCTAAGGTAGGAAGTTCTCTCTCAGTCCCTTCCTTAGCTCGAGACCTGAAAGTAGCATATAATTCTGTTCAGAACTGGTTGTCGATTTTTGAAAGATTTTTCCTTACTTTCAGCATTGCTCCATGGACTCGGAGAATTACGCGGGCAATTCAAAAAGAGCGCAAGGTGTATCTCTGGGACATCCCCAGCATAAAGGAACCTGCGGCCCGGTTTGAAAATATGGTGGCGGTTGAACTGTATCGGGCGGTTACAGCATGGAACGATATTGGACACGGTACATTTTCCTTGCATTTTATTAAGAATAAGGAGCAGCAGGAGGTGGACTTTCTCATCGCAAACGAGGGTGAACCGCTTGTTTTAATTGAGGCTAAACTTTCAGACACAAAGCCGTCCCCTGTGCTTAAGAAATTTCAGTCTGTTTTGAAAAAACCTGCTGTTCAACTTGTCGAGAAAAGCGAAGGTTACCGTATGATTCCAAATGAAGATCAGTATATATTGGTAGCTTCTGCATACCAGTGGCTTTCGGGTTTGCCATAGCTTTGCTGTGTATGAATAGTAGTATAAATTTACTGTCGCGTCTTTTTAGCCCGTGAGAACAGCTGATCAAAAAACTGAGAGAAATGATACATACTGTTAATGTGAGAATAATCGAACAACTCCTGTCACGGGAAAGATATGCGGGTCGGGTATAAAAAAACATATTCTCTATCTTGCCATTCATGTTTTTTCCTGCCCATCTCCGCCAAGACTGGGTCAATATAACTCCACAAGAAACAAGATGTTGACGAAATTTTATCTGAAGTCATTAAAGGACCTGTAAGCGTGAACGGCTGCCGGTTCATATCATTTTCTTTTTAAACTCGTTATGGCTGGTAATGTAGCCATATTGAGCGCACACAAAACACCAAACCTACTGTTAGATCAGGTCTATTTTATCGATATTAATTTTTTGCGTTGTCTATAACCGAGGATTCCTGCATGGTTCTCAGCTTTGCCAGCTCCCATATATAATCATACAGATGAAGGCCCTTGCTGGCAGCTATTATTTCACCGTCCTCAACACCTATCTCCTCTGCCATATACTCTTTTAACATCTGTATGGCTCCGAGATTGGCCGGAAAACCTCCCCACAGATCCCACGATCTGAAGTAAACCATAAAATGAAGCTTTCCATAGCGGATTCGGGTATCAATTCCACGCAGGCAGGGAGGATCTTTTAGATATAAAGCCTCTGGGTTGCCCACAGTCATATATGCCTGGTTTGTGCCGTGGCCATCTTCTTTATACATGCGGATTACTTCTGCTATCTGTGACTCAAGATACTGACCATAAGTATAATCTTCGGTGGGCTGTTTTTCAGAGGTCATAAGATAAGGAAGGTACTCTTCCAGGTATCCGTCGGCTACAGGGTTTGGAATTCCCAGAGATGGGGGTATGTCGGGAAGAAGCGGGCGTATGCCGGGATGTTTTATGTGAACGGTTATATAATCAAACTCAAGTCTCTCCTGTCCCTCAAAACTGCCCCTGTCTATTTTATATCTGTGCCCCCTACTTATGATACTGTAAACGCACTGGTACCAAGCATCCGGCATATCCCTGGCTTCTATTGATATTATATTCAGCATATTTTAAACTGTTATAAACCGATTTCTCACAAGTTTAGTTTGCCGCAGGCGCAAGGCGTAGGCTATGAAGCTGTGGTATTTCACCGCAAATAGCCTGCAACACAGCGGATGTGGTGAAATCAGCTTGTGAGAAATCGGTTTAAATATCCAGCGTGCTAACCTCAAGAGCGTTGTTTTGTATAAACCTTTTTCTTGGTTCAACCTCTTCTCCCATAAGAATGGTAAATAATTGATCAGCTTCAACAGCATCATCTACTTTGACCTGAAGCAGGATTCTTTTTTCAGGATTCATGGTTGTCTCCCACAACTGATCGGGATTCATTTCACCAAGACCTTTGTATCTCTGAATGCTCATCCCTCTTCTGCCTTCTTCCATTAAAAATAAAAAAAGACTCATCTTGTCTTTAAAATATAACGAATCTTTTTCATTATCTTTACTGAACACATAGAAAGGTGGCTTATCATATTTATATATTTTTTTTCCCAGGACCATGGTTTTTTGAAATATAGATGAATATACCAGATCTCTACCTATTCTAACCTGCTTAACATCTTTACCTGATAAATTTGTTATAAACCCGTTTGTTGTTCTCTCTTCGCCCGGCGAAATAGAAAATTCATATAAATTACGCTCATCATCAAAATGCAACTCTCCAACCCTATATCCTTTATTAGACAGAGAGTCTTTTAACTGTAACATCTTTTCTTTGTCTCTAAGAAATTTTTTATCCTCAACCCCTTCCTTTATCAACGATTCCACTAAACCTGAATTAATACCGCGCATTTCCAGTTTTTGAGTATAAGCAAAATATTCGGAAAGATCTCCAATAAAAATATATAGGTTATGCTCTTTTAGTATCTCTTTTTCATCTCCGAATTTTATAGCTTTATTATTACAAACCCTTTTTAAAACATAATCATTAAATTCAGGCTCATCTTTCAAATACATGGCGTTTTTACCTTTTCCTACCCTGAAAAGTGGAGGTTGAGCTATGTATAAATATCCATTATCAACTATTTCATGCATCTGTCTGTAAAAGAATGTTAAAAGCAGGGTTCTGATATGGGAACCATCAACATCAGCATCCGTCATTATAATTATTTTATGATACCTGATTTTTTCTATATTATATTCTTCTGTTCCAACGCCCGTACCGAGCGCTGTGATCATATTCTTAATTTCTTCGCTTCTGAGAATTTTATCAAACCGCGCTTTTTCAACATTTAATATCTTTCCTTTTAAAGGAAGTATGGCCTGAAATTTTCTATCTCTCCCCTGTTTGGCTGAACCACCGGCTGAATCTCCCTCTACAAGAAAAATTTCTCTTTGCGAGGGGTCTGAAATCTGGCAATCAGATAATTTTCCAGGAAGGGTTGAATCTATTAAAGAGCCTGTGTTTCTTGCGAGATCTCTTGCTCTTTTTGCTGCATCTCTTGCTCTTGCGGCATCAACTGATTTCGCAATTATCTTTTTAGCTGTATTTGGGTTTTCCTCTAAAAATATACTTAGTTTTTCATTAACAAGAGACTCAACAAGCCCTTTTACTTCGCTGTTTCCGAGTTTTGTTTTTGTTTGTCCCTCAAATTGAGGCGATTTTATTCTTATACTTATTATTGCCGTAAGGCCTTCTCTTACATCGTCTCCACTTAATTTTACCTTAAAGTTCTTTGGAAGATTTCCATTTACAGCATATTGGTTTATTGTTCTCGTCAAGGCTGCTTTAAAACCTATAAGATGAAAACCTCCCTCAATTGTATTAATATTGTTTGCAAAAGAGAATATTTTTTCCTTAAAAGTATCATTGTATTGAAGAGCTACTTCGATATGAACGTCATTTTTAACTCCTTCGACGAAAACAGGTTTGTGTAAAGGTGTGTGTAGTTTATTAAGGTATTCAACAAATGAAGATATACCTCCCTCATAACAAAACTCATTTTTATTATCTGCGCGCTCATCTTCTATGGTTATTCTTAACCCCTTGTTTAAAAAAGCGAGTTCTCTTAATCTTCGAACAAGTATATCGTAACTGAAATCGTCTGTGTTTAATATTTCCGTGTCCGCAAAAAAATGTATTTTTGTGCCTCTTTTATCTGTTTTACCCAAGACTTTTAATTCACTTGTTTTTTTTCCTTTTTCGTATGTCTGATAATAAATATTCCCATTATGATAAATTTCCAGCTCAAGAAATTTTGATAACGCGTTGACCACAGAAACCCCTACACCGTGCAGGCCGCCTGAAACTTTATAAGAATTGTCATCAAATTTTCCTCCGGCATGAAGTTTAGTCATTACAACCTCTGCTGCAGAAATCCCCTCTGTTTTATGTATGCCTACCGGAATACCTCTTCCATTATCTTCAACGCTTACGCTGTTATCAGTATGAATTGTAATATTAATGAGATCGCAATAACCCGCCATAGCTTCATCAATACTATTATCCACAACTTCATAAACAAGATGATGAAGCCCTTCAATATCTACATTCCCGATATACATTGAAGGCCTTTTTCTAACAGCTTCCAAACCTTCAAGTATTTTTATATTATCTGCTGTATATCCGGCAGCAATTTCAGTATTTAAATCTTTAATTGTTTTATTCATATTCTCATCGGCATAACTACACTTAAAAAACTTTTATCATTTTCACCCTCAATTAAACAGGGCCTTTCTTCATTAACAATATTAATGTTTATTTTATCATCATCAATTACATTTAATGTTTCAATAAAATATCTTGGATTAAAAGCGACCTCTATGGGCTCTCTTTTGAACTCTATTGATATTTCTTCTTTTGATTCACCTATATCGGGATTTGTGGTTGTTATAGCAAGCCTTTTGTCTGAAAAATTAAAAATAGCTCCCTTATAATTTTCTGAAGATAAAATAGACATTCTCTTAAGCATCATAAGAAATAGTTTTTTATCAAGATTTATTGTATAGCTATCTTCCTTGTTTACAATATCCTTATATTCAGGAAAATCACCTTCAAGAAGTCTTATAATAATTATCTCTTTATCCTTTTTTATTACAAAATTACTATTTTTAACGCCAACCTGAACAACTCCTTCACTGGTTAGAAATTTGGAAACTTCATTTAAACCTTTTTTGGGAATTATAATTCCCATGTCAGATGGTAAATCAATATCTGTTTCATAAATATAATCAACGGATGAAAGTCGACTTCCATCCGTTGATACCATTCTGACAATTTTTTCATCTTTATTAATAATTGTTTCAAAAAACACACCATTAATATGAGCCCGCTTATCATCTGTAGCTCCACTTATTACAACAGATCTATCAATCATTAATTTAAGAGATTTTGAATCAATCTTAAAAAAATCAACATTTTCTATATTCGGACTATCGGGAAAGTCGGAAGGATTCATACCAACTATATTATATTTGACATTTTCATTACCAATCTCAATCCAATTGTTTTCAACTTCATTAATATGAATTTCGTCAATAGGAAAATCTCTTACAATCTCATAAAGTTTTTTTGCATTAATAGCCACTGTACCGTTTGTTTCAATTGATGCAGGATAAATGCCCTCGAAGCCGGTTTCAAGATCTGTTACTGTAAGTATTATTTCTGAATCAGATGTTCTAATTAATACAGCTTCGGTTATTGCAAGATTACTTTTACGACCGGTTAAACCTTGAATTTTTGATAATACATCAATGATATCATTTTTGTTGACAGTAAACTTCATATCTATTCCTTAATAAATATAATATTAAATTAATAAATAGTATTGTTTATAAGTATAATAACTTTTTAATTATTTAATTTTATTAATAAAATAATCATTATTTTTGATGAAAAACATGAATAATATTATTTTATAATAATAGAAATATAAACATTATATTTTACCTTGTTAATAAAAAACAAATTTTTGACAAATTATCATATCCTTTTAAACAATTTTTTAATTATAATACGTAAGCGTTTTACATTGAAATTAGAAACTCGTTTCATCTCTCCCAAATTTCTATTTTCTAATTCCAAGCCGTGAACGGTTACTATAATACTATATATTGTATATATGTATTTTTACACATAAATATATATACTGTTTACAGGGTAGTTACAAGAGATTTTTAAAAATAAAATAAACTGTAATACTTTAGCCCTTTAAAAAAATTCGACCTGTGCGGTTAGCCATTAGCTGTTAGCGTTTAGCCGTTAGCATTGAAAAGGAGTGGAAATGAGAGATTTTAGAGAACTTAATCAACAGGTCAATGAAGTAAAAAGGATGTTGAACAGTTTT
>DAOUSD010000305.1 GCA_030627405.1 Deltaproteobacteria bacterium | reverse complement strand
ACTTTGACAAATGGTACTTTCCTTTAGAACGAAACCGGCCCGCCAATTAAGAACGAGCCTTTATTGATTAAAAAGATAATAACACCTTTTAAACTGAAAGCAAGGTTTATTATTGATATTTTTTAAATAAAAGTTTTTTTAGTACGCCCCTCAAACAAATCCCGAAGATTGAAACAAAGATTGCGAGAAAGGGCAGTTTCCGGCCGGAAACTATTTGGCTTGAGCCCAATTATCTCCTACCGCCATATTAACCTTCAGCGGAACCTTCAGATCCCAGACACTCTCCATTATATCTTTAACAAGACTTTTGACTGTGTCCAGTTCGTCAGGAGGTACTTCAAAAACAATCTCATCATGTACGGAAAGCAGCATTGCAGATTTAAGGCCTTTCTCTGTAAATACCGAGTCCACATTTATCATAGCTATTTTTATAAGATCCGCAGCCGTTCCCTGGATAGGAGTATTTATTGCGGTCCTTTCGGCAAACTCACGCAAGTTTTTATTTGAGCTGTTAATATCCGGCAAAAGACGAATACGGCCAAGCAAAGTGCTCGTCTTCTTTGAAATCCCGGCCTGTTTTATTGTCTCATCTATAAATTGCTTTACGCCGCTGTATCTTGTGAAGTAGTTATGTATATAGGTTTTTGCCATTTTCCGGCTTATGCCCAGCTCTTTGGAAAGACCGTATGGACTCATTCCATAAATAATGCCGAAGTTTATAACCTTGGCCTGCTGCCTTAATTCGGAATTAATTAAAGATGGAAAAACCTGGAAAACCTCTGTTGCAGTCCGGGTATGTATATCTTCATCTTCTTTAAAAGCCTTGATAAGTATTTCATCATCTGAATAATGGGCAAGTATGCGGAGTTCTATCTGAGAATAATCTGCAGCAAGCAGATGCCATCCTTTTTTTGGAATAAAAGCTTTTCTTATCTCTCTTCCCTCATCGGTTCGGACCGGAATATTCTGAAGATTCGGTTCAGAGCTGCTAAGACGGCCTGTAGCAGTAACCGTCTGATTGTACGAAGTATGGATACGTCCTGTTTCCGGATTTGTAAGATCTATCAAAGCATCAGTATATGTTGACTTAAGTTTTGCAAGAGTCCGGTACCTTAATATTAGAGCGGGAAGTTCGTGCTGCTCTGCAAGAATTTCAAGAACATCTACATCAGTTGAATAGCCCGTCTTCTTTTTTGTCTTCTTTTGCACCGGCAATTTTAGTTTTTCAAAAAGTATTTTGCCTAATTGCTGTGAAGATCTGATGTTAAATTCTTCCCCTGCGATTGAATATATACTGCTTTCAAGCTGATCAAGCTGATGTTCAAATGATTTTGAAAGAACCCTCAGCTTTTCTCTATCAACATTAATTCCCGTCATTTCCATTTTCATAAGGACCGGCACAAGGGGCATTTCTACTTTTTCAAAAAGTTCTTCAAGCCCCATATCTTTCAGCATGGGCATAAGTACATTGTAAGCCATAAGCGTAATATCAGCATCCTCGCAGGCATACGGCACAGCCTTTTCAAGGGAAACCTTTGAGAAACAGGAAGCCTTTTTACCTTTACCTGCTACTTCCTCGTACGAAATCGTCTTGTGATCGAGAAAATCAAGAGCAATCTGATCAAGATTGTGAGCGCGTTTCGAAGGGTTAATAAGGTAAGATGCAAGCATGGTATCAAATATTACTCCGGAAAGATTTATTCCATGACGCTTAAGAACAATCCAGTCATATTTTATGTTCTGGCCTATTTTTTTTAGTTTATGATTTTCAAGTATAGGCTTAAGCATCTTTAAAACTTCATCCCGCTTAAGCTGTTTTGGTGCGTCTTTATATTCATGAGCGCACGGAATGTAAAAAGCCTCATCAGCCCTTACTGAAAAAGACAAACCCACAAGCTCTGCCGCCATTGGATTTTTAGAGGTAGTTTCAGTATCAAGGGCAAATAAACCTGAAGCCTCTAAAATTGCAACCAGATCGGAAAGCTCATCAATACTCAATACTGCCTTGTATTTCTTTTTTGATAAATCCGCCCGTTTTATAACAGACTGCTGCAACTGCCTGAATTCCAGTTTTTTAAAGAGTCCGGAGAGAACGGCGCTGTCAGGAGCTCTGTATTTAAAGTCTTCAGGTGTAAACGACAAGGGTACTTTGTCGTTTATTCTAACAAGTTCTCTGCTCAATAATGCCTGTTCTTTATAGCGAACAAGATTTTCATGCTGCTTTTTCTTCTTTATGGCATCAACCTGCTCATATAAAAGCTCAATGCTTTCGAAAGTCTTTATCAAAGAAACCGCAGTCTTTGGCCCGATTCCCGGTACGCCGGGAATATTATCGGCAGAATCACCGGAAAGCCCCATAACATCAACCATCTGGCGAGGCTCAAGTCCATATGTATCTCTTATAACATTGCCATCTATGGTCTTTTCTTTCATTGGGTCCCAGATAATAGACTTATCTGTAACAAGCTGCATGAAATCTTTATCGCCCGTAACCATAATTACAGAAAATCCTGTCTCCTCCGCCTTGCGCGCAAGTGTGCCTATGAGATCGTCGGCTTCGTAGCCCGACATTTCAACAACCGGTATGTTAAACCCTTTTGTTATATCCTTTATATATGGAATTTGAATCGATAAATCTTCCGGCAGGGGAGGGCGGTTGGCTTTATAAGCATCAAAAATTTCATGTCTAAAGGTTGGGCCTTTTACGTCAAAAAACATTCCTATGTATTCTGGATTACGATCTTCTATGAGCTTTAAAAGCATTTTTGTAAAACCAAAAACAGCATTTGTTGGAAGGCCCTTTGAATTGGAAAGTCCCCTGATTGCATGATAGGCACGATAAATATACGCACTGCCGTCTATAAGGTATATTGTTTTGTTTTTATACATAAGAATTCAGGTTGCAGCTTACAGGTTTTATTGATATCTATTTTTGTAGTGGTTCACGGTTCACAGTTTACAGTTTACAGTTTACAGTTTACAGTTTTATGTTTTATCAACCGTTAACTGCAAACGGTTGCCTGTCTTTTTGCTTAACAGAAGATTTTATCTGCTATTATCACTAATAGACTAAAACAACAAGACTGTTTAAGGTTT
>DAOUSD010000041.1 GCA_030627405.1 Deltaproteobacteria bacterium | reverse complement strand
TGCCTGCGGTTTTTGCAAATCCTTATGCATCAAGATCTCAGCACATATCTTCGCAAAAAATCGCTCAACTTAGGTATTAGGAAACTATCAGGCTGAACAGTAATTTTCCTAAGGAAACAAAATCGTTTATTAAGGGAGGGATGCACTTAAAAATATCCATATCTTTTTTTAGGTGGTGGATTTTGGACTACTTTTACTTGAGTTTTGTAATCATAAAATGTTATATATAATAATATATTGAACATAAAATTGTGTAAAATGGGGATAAAAAAATTCGATACTACCAAGATACAGATTTATTGCTTCCTCTCTTACCGATTACCGATTCTCCCTCCCATAGAGCAAGGCCTGTATTAATATCGGTCAAGGTTAATTGAAAGTAGTATTCAGCCTGTTGCAGACTGCTTGTAACTCGTACGTTTCGTTGAATTATTTTTCCTGAAAGGCTTAGTTCCGGTGCAACCATCTGTCCCTTGCCTGCAACTGTGCTTTGCTTGAACTCATCTGTTTTTCGCAATTCTCGCGCCTGCATAGTCATTTTATCTTCAGCGCCAGTGGCGCCAACCGCTGTTGTTACCACAACCTTACCACTTTGCAAAAGCTCAACGCGGATTTTTTTAATTAATTGATCCGTATCAATTCTTTGCATCGTGTCATTGATTATTCGCGAGATTGCCAGCACATAACGCCCTCCACTAGGCTTATTTAATGCTCCTGATTCCAACATAGAGCTTATAGACTCGCCGGCCGCTTTTTGGAAATCACGATAATCAAGCCCCATAACAGCCTGACCACGATCGTTATTCATATCAATATTTTGAGTTGTTGCAGCGCACCCGCTAATCAAAACAGAAATAAATGAAATAATTATTATTTGTTTGAATAAAAGAGACATGCTAATAGAATGCAATTTTATACGCCTGTTTTTTTTTTACAGAATTCATAAATTTATTCCCCTTTTCTTATTTTAATTCTAAAATCAACAGCAGTCGCTTTAGGAGCAACTGCTTTAAACATATATTCTGATTGTTCATAAGCCGGAAAAGCTGTCCAGCGCGATAGAATTGTTTTTATAAGAAGACCGTTTTTATCTAGCCATTCAGCTTTATATTCAAGGTTATAGTATGTTGACGTGTAATTCCTGCCTGTTACCTGTACTTCCATTAATCCATCAGATCTCGTGTGAACTATCACGTCAATAGCTGGCAGTTTACGCGCTAAAGCAACGTCAATAATTGCAACCCGGCTATCGACAGGCTTCTTCGTAGTTTTAGACTTATTAGAAGCCGCACAGCCTACAAAAGAGAATATCAATAAAACGACAAAAATTTTACAGATTTTTTTTAGAAACACAGCACCCCCATATCTTGACAAACTAAAAATATTTATAATTTTAAGACATCGTATGAAATATTAGCGCCTGCTTTTGGTATCTTTATATAAATTAAAGAGCATTCACTTGCAGGAACTTTAACCTCAATTTTATTACCTTCAAGAGTAGTTATAGTAACTAAACCATTTTCCGGACACTTAATCTTAGCGACTTGAAAATCTTTTGGTAATGCAGTCCAAATACGGATATCCGCGGAAGTCGTTGCAACTTGATAAATCAAGCCGGCAAGTGCTCCAGGTGCACCATATTTTTTTACTGCAACATGTTGTACACTAACCTTCATTAATGCAGAAATAATTGCTCTCGTTAATATTCCGGTATAATCTTTTTCAAATTCAGTTTGGACGACTCTTTCCATGCTTGCTAAAGGCTCTGTTCTTATCTTTTCTTTATCTGAACTTTGACCATTTACATAAATATATGGATACGCCCCTTTTCTAAGCTTTAATTTTGGTAATGCAATGCCTGTAAATACAACTTTATTGGCATATATTATCGGTAAGTATACTACAAGCTCCTCTTTGACCGGCCCCAGCCCATTTTCAAAAATAATCCAGACACATTTATTTTGTGTAGTTTTTCCATCTAAAGCATGCTCTGCTTTTGCGAAGTCATCTATCACAAATGGATTCTCTCCAACCATGCCATATGTTTCCATTAAAAGCGTTGATGCGTTAGAGTAGTCTCTCTCGGACATAAAAAATAATCCCGCCATATAAGTAGTAAAAGGATTTATAAAATCAGGATATGCTTCAAATGCGTGAAGGTTAGAATATTTTTTTTCTAAAATTTTACCGATTTGGGGATTGTTAACCGCCTTATTAATATTAACCGATGGTGCTTTATCCTTTTTAGCTTTTGCATCTTGCTCAGCCTGTTTCTTCGCTATGTCCTCCTTCATTTTTAAAATTTCTTTCGCGAATCTTTCCTTTGCTCTTCTTTGCCTATCCAGCGCTCGATTAAATTCAATTCTTGCCAAATCCTTTTCGCCGAGTTTCCAGAAATTAAGTGCCTTATAAGTGTTGACCATTATTCCGTCATATTCTTCTCCGCGATAGTCTAATGCTGTCTCATTTACCAAAACAGAAACAACTGAGGAACCTGCACGACTTTTTTCGTTATAATGCTTAAATGCGTCTTCGCATTCATCAAACAGCTTTGTACTCTGCGAGTATTGTTTTGCATAACGCAATGCCGCCGCTGCTTGTAACTTTTGCAATAAGTTTGATGGTCCGGCCTTTTCTCCGCCATGTTTCTTTAACTCAAAATTTGCAGCTTCTACATATTGACCTTGTGAGTAAAGAGCGTTAAAATGAGATAATTCTTTTCTTGCTGACATTGATGTGCATCCTGATGAAATCAATAGCAGAGAGTAGAGAACTAACAGGACGAAAAATTTAATCGCTAAATGTTTTTTATAATTCATCATCTACTTATCTTGAGTGATATTTATTTAAAAAGATAGTGTTATTTCAGCAGATAAACCGCCATCATCAACTCTACTCGATTGTAACCTATAGTGTAGGGATGCCTTAAACATTTGATTGATTCTAATGCCCCCACCAATCAGAAGTCCTGCACCAAGTTTTTCATCACTAACAGGACCGCTACCGCTTTTAGTATAGTCAACTTTTTGATATGTTAAATACGCTCCGATTTCATGATACAAATCAGCGGTAACTCCAACATTATAGTAATTAAGAACTGACATTCCAACAGATATTGTAGGTATTTTGTCAAAGTCTGAGCCATCTTCGTCACATGTTTTATACTTGTCATCAGGATCAAGAACGTATCCGCTTACAAAAACCTTTGCATGTATTGATTCATGAACTCCAAAAGAATACCCCAGGGTAAGCTCCGGCGTACTTAATAATCCCTCTTCATCCGGCACATACAAACCAGCAGCGATTTCGAAATTAGTTTCATAAATCTCCGCATTACAGACACCGCTAAAAATAAAAACTAAAAACAATGGCAGTAATAAAGTTTTTTTCATGCTAAATTCCTCCTTAAAAGACAAATTACCTTTTTAATGATTCACCTTTCTTGAATTGTGAATAATGGCCGTTAATTCACAATTCAACGGGCTGTTGCCCAAATCATATCGAAGATCTATCAGCATTCCTTAAAGCACATGAAACAGTGCTCGAAAACACAGTTAATTATTTGAATTAATTTACGATAATAACTATTTTCTGCTTGACTTCACGGATGCTTTAAGTCCTGGTAACTTTTTAAAAATTTTTAATTCAGAAGGTTTTCATAAAAATCATTGCCTTTATCATCTATTATTATGAACGCAGGAAAATTTCTGACGGTAATCAAAAAGACAGCTTCCATGCCAAGCTCAGGATACTCAATGGTTTCAATATTAGTTATACACTCTTTGCCTATCCTGGCTGCAGTTCCACCAATACAGCCAAGGTAAAATCCTCCGTGTTTTTTACAGGATTCCGTCACAATTCCGGAACGGTTTCCTTTTGCCAGCATAATCAAAGAACCCCCATGCTCCTGAAAGAGTGGCACATAGGAATCCATACGCCCCGATGTAGTAGGTCCAAAAGAACCGGAAGGATAGCTTTCAGGAGTCTTTGCCGGACCTGCATAATAAATAATATGTTTCTTGAAATATTCAGGAAGGCCCTGACCTGTTTCAATTTGTTCCTTGATTTTTGCATGGGCTATATCCCTTGCAACAACAAGCTTACCTGTAAGCAAGAGGCGCGTTGAAACAGGATATTTGTTTAAAATGCCGCGTATCTCATCCATTGATTTATTCAAATCAATATTAACCGCACTATGCTCTGTCCAGGTGGGCTTCGGCAAATATCTTTCCGGATCAGTCTCAAGCCTTTCCAGAAAAATTCCTCCTTTTGTAATTTTTGCCTTAATGTTTCTGTCAGCACTGCAACTAACACCGAGACCAATCGGGCAGGATGCTCCGTGACGCGGAAGGCGTATCACCCTTATGTCATGGCAGAAATATTTACCTCCGAATTGTGCGCCTATTCCAAGTTTTCGTGATATACCAAGCAACTCAGCTTCAAGTTCATGATCTCTGAATGCCCGCCCAAATTCGTTCCCTGTGTAAGGAAGACTGTCAAGATATCCTGCTGAAGCAAGTTTCACTGTTTTCAGGTTCGCTTCAGCAGAAGTTCCCCCCACTACAAAAACAAGATGATAAGGCGGACATGCTGAAGTGCCAAGAGACTTCATCTTGCTTTTCATAAATGTTATAAGCTCATCCGGCTTCAAAACAGCTTTTGTTTTCTGATAAAGAAAGGTCTTATTGGCGGAGCCTCCTCCTTTTGCAATAAAAAGAAAATTATATTCATCTCCCTGTGTTGCATACAGCTCAATTTGTGCAGGAAGATTGCAACCTGTATTTTTTTCGTCATACATTGTCAAGGGAGCTAATTGTGAATAACGAAAATTGTTTTTTGTATAAGCATTAAAAACACCCCTTGACAGAGACTCTTCATCGGAAAAGTTTGTCCAGACCTGCTGCCCCTTTTTACCTGTTATAATAGCTGTTCCTGTGTCCTGGCACATTGGGAATACGCCTTCGGCAGAGATAACCGCATTTTTCAGCATCTCAACCGCAACATATCTGTCATTATCGGAACTCTCCGGGTCATCAACAATATTTGCCAGCAATTTAAGATGGGACGGTCTCAATAGAAAAGAAATATCTCTAAACGCCTGCTCAGCAAGAAGAGTGAGCCCCTCTGAGTCAATTTTTACTATATCCAGGCCTTCAAAGGATTTTGAGACGACATGCTCCTGAGTTAACAGACGATATTGTGTATAATCATCTCCAAAAGGAAACATATCCTGATATGAAAATTCTACCATGCTCGTTGCTCGTTACTGGTTGCTGGTTACTGGTTGCTCGTTACTACTCCAACGATTCTTCAATCTCGTCAAGAAATCTGCTTCGGAGGTTGGATTGTCCCTTTCGGTAGCCGGCATGACTTAAAAACAAATACTGCTCCGCTCTTGTCATTGCCACATACATAAGTCTGCGTTCCTCGTGAAGACCCATTTCCGTATCCATGGCCTTCCAGTGAGGAAAAAGTTGTTCTTCACATGCAACCACAAAGACCGCCCTGTATTCCAGCCCCTTGGAAGAATGTATGGTTGACAGAATTACTCCGCTTTTTTTATCTTCATCTTCTTCATCTTCTTTGTCCTCCTTAACCAGAGAGGCTTCTTCAAGATATTCTACAATTGTATCTTTCTGGGAGGCTGAATAAATAAGCTGGTCAATATTCTCCTCTTTTGAGGTATAATCCATGGAATTGACTTTGGAATAATGCTTAATATAATCCATATAGTTAACCTTGGATAATATTTTGCGGATTGCAGCATCAGGTTTCATATCCCTAATATCATCAAGCAATCTGATTACCTCGCTGAGAGAATTATATATTTGGGGAGCCATAAGCTTTTCTCTAAGAGCATTGCGCGCTGCATCCTGAAGGCTCATTTCCCCTGTTTTTATCTGAGCGATCTTATTGATAGCCGCCGGGCCGATCCCACGTTTGGGAATATTTACAATCCGCTCAAAGGATGCATCATCTTTTTCAAAAACCGCTGCAGCAAGATAGCAGTTTATATCCATAATCTCTTTACGTTCAAAAAATCCCTTTCCACCTAACATCCGGTACGGAATTCCAAAAGATCTGAATGCCTTCTCAAAGGAAAGAGAGCAAAATTTAGTCCGATATAAAACAGCTATTTTACTATAAGCAAGACCCTTTTCGCAAAGCGATTTGATCTTTCCGGCAACCCAATCAGCCTCTTCTTTGTCATTGAAAAAATCATAAAGCTCAACCAGTCCCCCGTGCTTGTCGGAAAAGCACTTTTTTTCCATCTTGTGGTCGTTATGTCCGATCAGATCATTTGCCGTTCGAACAATCTCATCCGCAGAACGATAGTTCTGTTCCAGCCTGAAAACCCGGGCCTGTTTGTACTTTTCAGGAAACGACAGGAAATGATTCATATTGCTTCCTCTGAATGAATAAATAGCCTGCCAGTCATCACCTACACAAAAGAGGTTGCCGTTTTGAAGCAGCAGCCCTGTAAGATCCTCCTGAAGATTATTGGTGTCCTGATATTCATCCACAAGAATAAACTGGAAAAATTTTCTGTACTGCTTGCGCATATTTTTGTGATCTCGAAGCAAATTGCGTGTCAAAAGCAAAATATTATCAAAATCAACCGCATTATTTGATTTCAATTCCTTTTCGTAAAGATTAAAAACATCAAGCAATTTGATACGAAAAGAGTAAAGCTTACCGTCAAGATAATCAAAAGGATTGCCGGAGTTTTTTGCTCTGGAAAGCTGAGCTAAAACAGGTTGGACATACTTTTTGTCAAAATTCAATTTCCCTACAATAATATCCTTGAGTATCTTTTGCTGCTGGTATCCTGCGTAGATCTGTAGAGGAGTATTATATCCAAGCAGGGAGCAATGTTTTTTTAAGATTTTAAAACATGCTGAGTGAAATGTTCTAACCCAGGGGAAACGTATCAAAGGCATTCCTGTCATACGAACAAGACGAGACTTCATTTCATCTGCCGCCTTATTGGTAAAGGTAATCGCAAGAATGCGTTCAGGATCATAACCATTTGAAACAAGATGGGCTATCTTGGAAGTTAATGTCCGTGTTTTACCCGAGCCTGCACCGGCTATAACCAAAGACGGCGTCCCAATATATTCTACAGCATCTCTTTGTTGATCTGACAGTTGCATAATTTTCCTATTGGGTATTTTTTGAGAATGCTATGATGATAAATTCTAATGAGGAAGTTACTCTTGACCGAGCCCTATGGTAGCGCCAGATGAATTTTTGTGGCTTTTTCGATCTTGCTCATCTCTTTCTTTCCTATTGTCCCGATTAATTTCACGATCCTGCTTTTGTCGAGAGTGCGGATTTGGTCTGTCTTAACCTTTGAGGCCTTTGGGAGTTTTCCAGTTCCTTTGGGTAAAAGTACCTCAAAAGGGTAGATATTCTGGAGATTCATAGAAGTAACAGGCAAGATAGTTACCGTTGCAGCAAATTCGTTGTTTTTGTTATTGGATACAATAACGACCGGGCGGGTCTTTGAAATCTCTTTTCCCACAACCGGATCCAGGGCGACAAGATATATTTGTCCCCTCTTAATATTCATCCCATCCCTCCAGATCACCGGGCTCAAATTCCTTTGTTATGGCAAGGCTCTCAGCTTTCCTGGCCTTATAGCCTTTTTCCATGAGCCTCTGCATTTGCTCATTTTGAATTTTTTTAATCCGTTGTCTCAAGGTTTCAGTAATGAAACCACTTTTTTTTCTGGGGCCCACTAATTCGTTTAACTGGTGAAACAGATCTGCCGGAAGGGTGATGTTTAACCGAACCATATCCATAATACACCTCCTTAAGAACATTATTAATACATATTATAAGGAGCCGTCAAGGGAAAAAATACAAGCCCTCCCCACCCTTTTTCAAATTCTTTCCATTTACATTCAAAGTGCTTTTTCGTGTATAAATCAATAACAGATGCAGCTTCATCGCTCTTTATTCCAGAAAACACAACAGCACCACCTGGCTCTGTCATTTTAATGAGCCTGTGATATATATTCATTAATGTCGGATATCTTAAATTTGCAGTTATTAATGTAAATTTAGTATTTAAATCCTCTAAGGACATATTTTTTATTACAAATTTATCCTCAAGTTTGTTAATTTTTGCATTATCCTTGGCTTCTTTTATGGAACATGGATCAATATCAATACCAACGGCATTTTTAATTCCCAGCAGTAATGCCGTTATTCCCAAAACACCTGAGCCTGTTCCAATATCAAGAACGCTTGTTTTATCTTTTCCTTCTAATAAATTTGTTTTATTTAAAGCATACTCTATCCCTCTTATTGCCAGCCTGGTTGTTGGATGCCGGCCATTGCCAAATGAAACGCCCTGGCATATCTCAATTGTCACATCATCTTCTCTGTATTTATAATTAACTCCGGGCGGTTTCAAAATGACATGCTTTGATACGCGAACAGGTTTGTTGAAAGATTTTTCTATAAACGTCCGGCCATAATGATTTGTATATGCCAGGAAGTTTTCTGCTACCAGACCCCTTATAAGTGATCTTATTTCTTTCCTTGCTAAAGAATATTTTTGAGATAATGTTTTTTGCAGTTCTCCCGGCGTAATTTTTCTTCGACTATCTTCGATAATACCAAGCAATTCCTTTTTAATCGCCTTGTTATCAGCCTGTAAATACAATCTTTATAATCCTCCGGAAAATGTTCATCTAAATTGACTCTGTATCATCCATTATTCCCAGCCTCGTCAATGCAAAATCATACTTTACAGCATCAATCAGGCACTTTCGGCGCTTTGAGTGAACCCTTAAAGGCCTAAAATTCTCCATCAACGATGTTTATGAAATTAAGGCGTATCAGCTCCGCACATTGCTGACTCAGTTTACGTGTCAATTGGTTCCGCTCCTTTTTTGCAAGTCCGTTATATTCCTCGATGTAGTCTTTGAAAAAGTCATCAAGTATATCTTTTGAAAAAAGTTGTATGAGTTTGCCGAATTCCTTTTGTCCAATCGGCCCTGTTTTTGATAATACGTTGTGAAGCCGGTTTTTTGTGATACGGCTCTCTATCTCGTTAAATAGTTCCTCGCCTTTTTCAGACAACGTCATCTTAGGCTTTTTTGGCCTATCTCTTGCCTTTGCTTTTTCCGCCCATTTTTCATTCTTGTTTTTAAGAATCACTCTTGTTTTATCACTAAGAAATTTGGGAATTGCCGGTTTTATCACAATACCTTCACATATGTTATCTTCGAGTTCGGGAAGACCCAGCCATGCGGAAATCTGAGAAGGAAAGCTGTTTGAATATTTCAAGCATTCTTCAAACGTACCTCTGAAAATAGTTTTTGCATACAGAAAACCGGCCTTCTCCATAACCTGGTTGAACTTATCTACATCGATCAATTGGCCGTCTATCGCCACATCAATGGCATAAAACTCATTGTGCGGCGTGTAAAAAATACCTTTCTGAATTTTTGTGGCAGAAGTATCCTTTTCAACATCTTTGTGAGGATAT
>DAOUSD010000239.1 GCA_030627405.1 Deltaproteobacteria bacterium | reverse complement strand
GATGCTTCCTCATATAAACTGCATAATGGTCTGGATTAAGATGGACATATTTCATTGTGTTCTTTCTGCCGGCATGCCCAAGCACATGCTGCGCAATAGAAGTTCCGGCCACTTTATTCAGATGGGTTGCGGCGGTATGACGGAAAAGATGGGCGTGAAGATGTTTGTCAATGCCGATGCTGTCCGCAGCATTGCGAAAGATATCCTGCAATGTCCTTGGTGATATCCGTTTTCCATGTTTTGATAAAAAAAGCGGACCACGTTGTTGCCCGATCCTCCCAAGATATGGTTTTAGTACAACACAAAGAACTTTTGGCAGAACTATAATTCTTTTGATATTGCCCTTTTCTTTGATCCAGGCCCGGCCGGCAACCAAATCCACATCCTGAATATTCATGGAAATGATCGAATTTGTTCGAAGCCCCAGAAAGCCCAACATCATAATGATAAAGAGGTTTCTCAGGCCGATGAATGTGGCAGCGTTTTTTGAGCAGTGATGAAGAATCCGGTTGTATTCACGAACGGTTAAAAACAGGGGAACAGTTTTTTCGATTTTGGGATAAGGTAGATCTGTGGCGATATTTTCATTCACATATCCGTTGAGCTTAAGATAATGGAAAAATTGCCTCAGGGACCAAATCCTTGCTTTCTTCACATGGATGGAAGGATTTTTATAATCGGCAACAAATCTTGAAAGGTGACAATATGTGATGGATTTGATTTTACGCAGGCGAGCTGTTATTAGAAACTTCTTGAATTGATTGAGTCTTATTGATAAGGATTCAATAGATTTGTCTCTAAAACCTGATACTTTACAATACTCGATAAAACCATTAATCTGTTCCTCAAGCATAGGGAAACCTCCTTTCGTTTAGGGGTTTGTGCTAAAAATCGGTTTCCTTGTGCTTTTACAATATTTCTAACAACTTGCCATCACAAATTGCGCTAACTGCGAGGTTTATGGGTTATATGCCGGAAGAATAGAATCATGAATCCCGAACAGATATCAATTGATAAAGACCTGCTATTGAGCTTTTTCTTGACATTTTCTGGTTTTGAATTTGCCTTAAAAAATACGAGATTTAAGAGAGAGGCGCGCCATGGAGGAGCTGAGCCAGATTGGCAAGCGTTTATTGAAACCGTCTCTCCACAATTTAACAAGGAAGAAAATGAGGAATTGTTAAGTGCTTGTCGATTCTTTATCGATGATCTACCGAGGCGGCAAGTAATTGCAATGGGAGATCTAGCTTGGGAGACACAAACTCAACGAGAAAATGAATCAGAGGCGATGTTCATTTTGAGGATGGTAAAATCTGTAAGAAACAATTTGTTTCATGGTGGTAAACACAATATAGGTTTGCACGAAGATCCATCACGAGTGTCCCGATTGCTTCAGAATTCAATTGTGATACTAAATTACGTGGCTATTTTAGACCACTCGGTTAGTACAAAATTTAATGAAGCAAGAATATAACAATGCTAATTGACTCCGTGCGGAAAAGCTGTGCGACTTTTTCTTTTGCGTATATTCTTTTAAAACCAAACCTTTGCAAAAGCCTTTTTGCTTTCCCGCCGTGTCATTAGCAGCGTTGGGCTCACACTCCGAAAAAATCAAATAGGAGAATACCAATATGGCAATTCGTTATGTAACAAACGCTGATGGGAAAGGCTGGCTGATGGTCCGTCATGCAAATAAATCTACATATCCTCCTTTACCTCAATATCTAAAAGTTAATCATCAAAAAACTGAACATGGTAGAGACTATTTTTTAATTATGGAAGGGCGCAACAAAGGGAAATTGGCCAGTGTAAGCATTAAGGCAAGTAACGGTTCTTATCTGGCATCTGTGGCCTCACCTCATACTAGAGCCGCAACCGTTAAGTTTAATATTACGACAGGTAAATTATGGTATGGGAATTTGGGTCCGATTAATACTAAAACAATGACAGGAAATCCAGTTCCTGTGGGTAAACATAATTTGGAAATTCCTTATGAAGCTCATTCATTAGGAACGGGTTATCAAGCTCTATCAAAGTATGCTACAACTTGGTTTAGGATTGGACATAGCGGTGACCGTTTTCTTCACCCTGGCCGAATTTCAGCAGGATGTGTTACTGTCACAGATATCGCTGCGTGGACTCGTATATATGAGTATCTTATCAAATCTCGTAAAGGGGATAGTAAAAGTGTCGGAACGATTGAGGTGATTAAATGACTTTTAATAGAAAACGCCAAACTATCAATAGCTTTGCATTGGCATTGGTATATTCAATTATGTTTATTGTTTTTCCCTTGCAGGTGAATGCTGAAGAATCGAAGCAAAACAATCATCTTTCACAGGAGGAACTTACCAACATTCCTCAGCTTCTACGAAGATTCCGCAATTCCTCTGAGGAAGATAAAAAGATTGCAGAAAAATTTATGAAATTAGCAAATCAAGCTATTGCTCGTGGTAACTGGGGGGCCGCTTTTAAGGCGTATGGGGAATCTGCCATAGTAAAGCCTAGTATCGAAGCTCTATTAGGCTTGTCTGCTTCCATTTCCAATATATCACGCAAACGTAGTAATTGTATTGAAGAGATATCAGCGAAACTGCGAGATTTTTCAAATGCCATAGATTATTTGGAATCCGCTTTGGAATTCAGTCGAAGAATTGGTTATGAACAGAAAAATATTTTAAAGTCTCAGAGAGAATTGATAACATTACAAAAGAAACTAATTAGACAGCATGCAGAGTGTTTACATCACTGAAATAATTTATTCAACAGATTTCTAAGCGGATAACGTCGCCCAACCAGCCAGTGCACCCGACCGAAAAAGCCATGCCGTTTTTCACATTAGTGTAATTCTGTGTAAAACATTGCATTTGCTAATTTTATCTTTGGCTTTTTCGGCAGGTGACCAGCACGTTATAAGATGCCGGGCCTGGACGGCCTTGAGACGCTTTCAATTATCGGTTCCATTAATCCTGAGATAACACGTATAATACTGACAGGTTATGCAACTATGGAAGCAGCCATTATGGCTACACATGAAGGTATCGACAGTTTTCTTACAAAGCCGTTTGACAATATTGAATTAAGAGCAAAAATTCACGAAATCAATGCAAGAAAACATCTGAAACAGTTTGTTTCTGAACAGGTATATAAGGAGATTGAAGCTTCTCCTGTAGCTCTAACGCCAAGATTCCATGAAGTATCTATACTTTTTTCTGATATTCGGGGATTTACCAAAATGTCACAGGAGGTTGCCCCAGAAGCTATTGCAGCCTTTCTGAACGACAGTTATTTTTCTCCAATGGGTAGAGAGAGATAGCATACAAACATAATGGTACGGTTGACAAGCACATAGGGGACAGTATTATGGTGGTCTTTGGGTCACCGGTAACTCATTCCGTCGATGCCGTCAGAGCTGTTAGATCTGCAATTGCAATACAGCAAAAAGCAAAGGAAATTGACAGCAGTCTGAATAAACAGGATGGGTTAAGGCTTAAAATAGGAATAGGAATATCAACAGGAAAGGTATTCTCAGGCATTTTAGGTTCTCTGAGAAAAAAAGAATTTACCTCGATTGGAATGGCTGTATATGTTGCGGCAAGATTGGAAAGTATGGCAGGGGAAGGCGAAATACTTATCAATGAAAGCATATTTAAAAAGATTGAAGGCCAGATGGATGTTGAGCCATTGCCTCCTGCAATATTCAAGGGTGTAAGTGAACCCGTAAAAGTTTACAGGATTAAAACATGGTAACTGCTCAGGTTCACGGTTCAGAGGTTCAAGGCTATGGATTAGTGAAGGTTAACGAAAGAAAGGTAACCCTGAAGCTGTGAACGCCTAATATTACTTTACTTTATTTTTACTACATTTCCAGCCGTTATGTTTTTGCCTGAAACAGGAGATGCCTCGGCTTTATCAGGATAAAGTGCGGTTATCTTAATCTCTCCAATTTTAAGCCCCGGAATAAAAAATTTCCAGCCGTCTTTTCCTTCAAATATGCTTCCGCTATCATATACTTCGAGTTTGTCTCCAAGGATAAGACCTGATCTTTTTACTGAAGATATTATTATTTTGTCATCAAAGCTTGAAATTACAT
>DAOUSD010000240.1 GCA_030627405.1 Deltaproteobacteria bacterium | reverse complement strand
CAGAAAAGTCCCTTGTGCTCCGACGAGCTTCTTGGGGGCCCATTCACGCACAGGAAACTTTTCTGCTGTGCCGTAGACATTAACAACAGTTGTATTTGAGCAATGAAGAAATCATAAAAAATCCCCATGTAAACACTTTTGAACGTTACCAATTGTTTACATATTTTTACTATGGTTTTATCCGAAAATGCGCTATTGTAAACTTTTAAAATCAACCTCATTTTTTTAGAAGTGACAATATGCCTGCAAATATAGATGCCATATATTATCCTGACCAGACAACCGAATGCAAACGTCCTTTGTTCATGATTCCGGTTGAAGCAGGTTTCCCATCCCCTGTAGAAGATTATATTGAACGCGAGCTTGACCTGAACAAACACCTGATTAAGCATCCTGCCGCAACATTTTTTGTGAGGGTTACAGGTGATTCTATGGTGAATGCCGGCATACATCCCGGAGATATCCTGATCGTAGATCGCGCCATCGAACCTGCCGACAAAAAGGTCGTAATCGCCGTAGTTAACGGAGATCTGACAGTAAAAAGAATTCGTATGATAAAAGGCAAGATTTTTTTGGTGCCTGAAAATGAAAAATACAAGCCCATGCAAATAGAAGAAGAAACGAATTTTGAGGTATGGGGTATAGTAACAAACGTAATCCATCCTCTATAATAGTTGTCAGGTAATGACTTATGCCTCCTGCCTTTGCCATTGTAGATTGCAATAATTTTTATGTCTCCTGTGAGCGGGTTTTTAATCCAGGGCTTGCCGGAAAGCCTGTTGTAGTGCTTTCAAATAATGACGGCTGTGTTGTTGCCAGGTCAAACGAAGCCAAGGCTCTTGGCATCAAAATGGGTGTCCCTGTATTTCAAATCAGCAGCTTAATTAAAACCCATAAGGTTCAGGTTTTTTCATCCAACTATACTCTTTATGGGGACATGTCACAAAGAATAATGAACGCACTTTCCAGATTTACCCCTGATATTGAAATTTATTCCATTGATGAAGCATTCCTGGATCTGTCTCAATTTAAACAATACGATTTGACTGATTATGGGCACAAAATACGCTCTACAATAAAACAATGGACAGGCATTCCTGTTTCTATCGGCATTGCCGAAACCAAAACCCTTGCCAAAATCGCAAACAAAATCGCTAAAAAATCTGTAAAGGCAGAGGGTGTTTTAAACTTAACAGCTTCCCCTTATCAAAACAGGGCACTTGAGATAACAGATGTTGGAGATGTCTGGGGTATAGGACGCAGTTATTCCAGGTTTTTGAATAATTACGGCATCCATAATGCCTTGCAACTTCGTGATGCTGATGACAAGTTTATAAAAAAAAGAATGGGTATTACGGGAGTCCGGTTGCTTAAAGAACTGAGAGGCATTCCCTGTTATGCTTTGGAGCAATTTCCGTCTCCCAAAAAAGGAATAACCGTATCCAGAACATTCAAAAATTCAATAGAATCCATGGATGACCTGAAAGAGGCTGTTGCTGCTTATGCGTCTATTGGCGCTGAAAAATTGAGAAAAAAACACTCTGTCGCAGGACTAATAATGGTTTTCCTTATGACCAATCGTTTCGGGAAGGAAAATTATTATGTCAATATTAAAACCATAAAGCTTCCTGTTGCAACCAGCGACACTTCTGAGCTTATCCATTATGCACATGAAGGTCTTAAAGCAGTTTACAGAAAAGGATACTTGTACAAAAAGGCAGGTGTCATGTTCAAGCATTTAAACCCTGAAAACCAAATCCAGGCAAATCTTTTTAATTACACAGATTTCAAGCGTTCAAAAAAGCTCATGCAGGCTCTGGGTAACGTAAATAAAAAGATGGGCTCAGATACTTTAAAATACGCAGCAACAGGTTTAACCACTAATCAAAGATGGAAAACGGTATTTAAAAGGCGCTCACCTTCATATACAACAAATTGGGATCAGCTAGTTAAAGTATCATGAGTAAGCATTTTATTTAACTATTACAAGAGTCAAACGTAGACCTGACCCCTATTTTTCCAACAATCAGACATGAATTACTTCAAAAGAAGGTTTTGAGTTAATTGAACACATTTTATAAACCCCGAATATCGACTATTTTACACGTCAAATTGATAATTCCAGACAGAAGCGAATCTACAATCTCCATGGACAGTTTGAGCAATAAACAACATTAACCACAACAGACCCGCAGGTCTGTTCAACAAGCCGTTGAACCAGACAACTGGCATCAGAAGCATTTAAGTCTTTCATAGAATAAATCAAGTGCTGTAAGGGTTAAGACAGCTTTTTACTTTTAACCCGTTGCAGGTTAACTAAATGTTGGCCTCCATGTTGGCCTTGACAGAAAGTTTCAATGATGTATAAATGATGTATAATTGTGGTGTATGCATTACTGGAGGTGTAGCATGATAAGAACCCAAATATATCTGACAGATCGTCAACGTTCAGAATTAGCAGCCATTTCAAAAACTTTTGGGAAAAAACAAAGTGAACTTATACGAGAAGCCGTTGACAGTCTCATCGACAAAGCAGGGCACAGTCGGCGGGAAATTGTATTACGGGAGGCTGCTGGAATCTGGAAAGACCGCGCGAATCTTCCTGACTTTAAGGCAATACGGGCTGAATGGGACAGGGACTGATTATGGCAGGATCACTTCTTCTTGACACAGACGTACTGATAGATTTTTTGCGTGGTTATAGAAAGGCTGTAAATTTTGTTAATGCAAATTCCTCTCGGATCATTCTGTCGTCTATCGTTGTTGCAGAACTGTATGCCGGTGTAAAAGGGGAATCAGAACTAAAAGTGTTAGAGAGTTTTATCTCTCTCTTCCGGGTTATCCCTGTAACTTCTGAAATCGCCAAAACCGGGGGACTCTATAAGCGCGATTATGGCAAGTCACATGCTGTGGGATTAGCAGACGCAATTATAGCTGCTACCTGCGAAGCAGGAAATGCAGAGTTAAAGACACTAAATGTCAAGCATTACCCGATGATAAAGGGCCTAAAACCAACCTATAAAAAGTAGAAGGCCAACAAACAAATGCACCGGATGCAAAAGGCCGCGGTTTTTTTACTTGCAGTGGATTCTCACCTATAGTCGCTTTTGCATAGTTTTGTGGAAGCCTTTTGCACTCGGTGATTTGAAACGTTCGGCGGCGAGAATGATTACGATGCTCACAAACAATCAACATAAGGAAGTCTTCAATGAATCAAAAAGAAATTATTGATTTTTGGGCATCCGAAGCGGAAGAATCTCTACGTGTTGCAAAACATCTTTTCGAAAAAAAAGATTATTCTTATGCGCTTTTCTTTGGCCATCTTGCTGTTGAGAAAATCATAAAAGCGGTACTTGTCAAAAATACCAATCAACAGGTGCCGCGCTCTCACAATTTATTGAGATTAGCCCAAGAAGCTCATATAGAAATAACTGAAGAGCAGAAGCGTACTCTAATAAGGATTACAGCATTTAACCTTGAATCCAGATACCCTGACTACAAAAAAGAATTCAGAAAAAAATGTACCTTGCAGTTCACTGCAATGGAACTGAAAAAAATCAAAGGGGTTGTCACATGGTTGAAATCGAATCTATAGTTTTAAAAAATGTCCAATTATTCCTCGACAAACTCCGCCGAGCTGGATTCCATATTTCTAAGGCCTATATTTTTGGCTCCTACGCCAGGGGGCAAGTGGATAAATGGAGTGACATAGATGTAGCAATTGTTTCTCCCCAAATAAGTAACGACCGTTTTGAAGAACGTATAAGATTGACCGAACTGGCAATAACTGTCGATGATCGGCTTGAACCACTGCCATTCAATCTTGACAGTTTCAGTGATGATGATCCTTTCGTACGACAAATAAAAAACGAAGGATTGGCAATAATTTGAGTCTTTCTTATGATCAGAAATGAATTACTACCATGGTAAAAAGCGTATGTAAAAGCGGAAATGGGGATAAATTCGAGAAAATGGGGTCAGAGAAAAGGCAAAATGGGGTCAAGTCTACTATTGACCCATGTCAGATAAAATGTTATATATTACAATATGTCACGTCCACTTAGAATAGAATATCCAGGAGCATGGTAT
>DAOUSD010000231.1 GCA_030627405.1 Deltaproteobacteria bacterium | reverse complement strand
TGTTGAGGCGCTCGCATGGCAAGACGCAAGGAGGGCGAATAGCGAGCTATTTAACCGACGAGCAACGTAGCCATGCGGGATGGATCGGCGCATCAAAATGTGAAGTTATTTTTGAGCGAGCCCTCAGTTATATCCGGGTTTGGAGGCTTTTTTGCAAGGCTGTCGATTTTTTCGCTTACGCGCTTTCGGTCTGGTTTCGATCTTTTTAAGTGCTTTTGCAGCAGATTTTTTAACCTCTATTCTATATTTCAAAGCTCAAGTTCCTTTTTCAACTCTTCCCAGGGGATCTGTTCACCAAGCTCATTTTTAGCTTTCCAGGCATCTTCTATATCTATTTGGTCCTCTAATTCCTGTAACAACTTAAGTTCTCTCATCGACACAATGGCAGCTATCGGCTCGCCCCGCCGGGTCAGAACAAACGATTCATCTCCGAAAGCTACTCGATTAATAATATTAGCAAATTTTTTCCTTGCATCAGCGGTAGTTATTTTATTTAACATGACAAATATCCTCATGAATTATTATGAACATTACGACCTTTTTGTACATATTGTACTTTAAACCAATTCAGTCGTCAACTGATATTATTATGGAAATGGGGTCAAGTCTGCCTTTGACCCTTAATAATCTTGAGCAAGTGTCAACAGTAGACTTGACCCCATTTTCAATAATCTTGAGCAAGGGTCAACAGTAGACTTGACCCCATTTCTACATTATACCACTATATTTTAGGAGGGTTACATGGGCTCAAAATCGATAAGATATGAGGAACAACTGGATCTTGAAATAAAAAAATTGCCAGGAGAATATTTACCTAATCTTCTCCAAATTGTCCGACTCTTCCGCGAGAGTGTAACATTGAAGCCAGCAGAGAATAGTTTTTCCCAAGGGTGGAAAGAAGCGCTGGCAGGGGAAAGGCATCCTGTGTCTGAATTATGGGATGGCATTAATGCCGACTGATTCGCCACAAGTGTTCATGTTGAGTATACTGTGGAATTCAAACGTAGCTTGAGAAAGCTGGCGAGAAAATATCGCAGCATTAGAACTGATCTTGAATCTGTTATTAACGGACTACAGAAGGGTGCATTGGTTGGAGATCAGATTACAGGAATGGACTATACGCTTTTCAAGTCAAGGGTGAGAAATAGCGACATTCAAAAAGGTTCGTTCGGGTTACCGGCTGATCTATTGGCTCAGAACTCCCAAGGATGTTATTCTTGTGACCATCTATTCGAAACTTGATCAGGGAGACATCTCAGCGAAAGAAATACGCCGAATCATAAAGCAGTTTCAGGAGTTATGAAAAATAGGCTGTTTGTATATATACAGCATAAGGTCAGCCTATAGGACTACCGCATTTCACCGCATTATGACGTAGATGATTTCAAGGACGATCTGACTACCCTGCGTGAACTGGGGCGGTTATGATTGTCGAAGGTTGGTCATACCAATCCACTGATTTTAGAGAATAACCGATCCAGACTGATTCTCATTGAGACGTGACAACGGCAATTTTGAAGTCAAACTCATCCTTCTCAAATGTTGAATGCTATCCTGTTTAAGACCTGCCTATCCAGCAGCCAGCCCCAGCAAGGTGGTTTTCTGTTGACTATAACCAGCCAATTTGGTATGAATTTCTTGGATTTAGAGTCTGTGGAGTTTCGTGTCATGGGCTCAGTGAGGAAGGGCTTTCGGGCAAGGACTCGTAAATGAAGCGGGAGACGTGTATTTTAGAGCGATATGCGCTTTTTCGTACATTCTAATCTTTTAGCAAAACCGTCACGCTATCTGGGAAACTCTCCATGTGCCATTTCCAAGGCGGTCAAAAGAATAATGAAAGAATAATTCAATGTGGGATGTCCACTCTTTCTTCAAACTTTGATTAAAACTGTAAATGTGAAGGATGTCCCAGAAATTCATATGTGTCAAACGTAGATCTGACCCCTTTGCTCATAAACTGCAAGAGGAAGTTCCCGTGAATTTGGAAGACATTATTGACGCAATAAGGCGCGATAGGATATGTATTACGGACCATGCTGACGAGGAAGCGCAAGCCGATCGGCCATCCTTCGACGAAATCTTAATGACTGTATTTCAAGGTGAGATTATCGAGGAGTATCCAAGCGATAGACCATATCCGAGTTGCCTAATATTTATGGCAAAACTTCTAGGGACGACCCAGAGCACAGCGTCTGGGCTTACAATCGGGGAAACCATTGGGCTGTCCTAATTACTGTGTATCGTCCCGATCCAAAACACTGGATCAACTGGCGAACAAGGAGGCCAAAAGATGCTACCATTTATGCAGTGAATGGTTATGATGCCGTTATGCTTTTGGCCACAATTATTGGTCGTGTAGGAGCGGATCCAGAAAAAGTTAAACCAGCGTTGTATGAACTTTCTGGCTACATTGGGGCAGGAGGTGAGTTACGTTTCGATTCAAATGGTGACGCAATCAGGAATGTTAAGCTCTTTGTTGTAAGTAAAGGCAAGTTTAAGAGTCTGTGAAATGGCACAGCTAATAGCAAATAGCATCCTTTTCGCGTCAGTTTATATATAATTGTTGGCCTTGGTTTTACACTTATATACCAGGTAACTCGCTTCTTCCAGACGGCGAAGGGGGACATTATAAAATTATAAATTTTCCAGGAAGATATGCTAAAACTACTGGTTATAATTCATTACCTAAAGCAGACATGACGGAGACTATGTTTGCAGGCAAAGGAGAGAGTATACCAGGAGGTATATAAGTGAATTCACAAACCAAATATAAGAATGAGATTATTAAGGAATTGCAGGATATGCCTGATGAGGATATGCCAAAATTTCTTGAGATAATTCATTACTTAAAGACAGGTATGAAAGAAAGCAAAAAAAAGGTGAGAGTTAAAAAAGGTAAAGACCCGCTTTTTGATTTACGAAAAGTTGCTGTAGAAACTGGTATTAAAGATCTTGCAGAGCATCATGATCATTATCTTTATGGTGTGTCTAAAGGATAGAGCCTATTTTTGTGGATAGTTTTGCATGGATTGCTGCAATTAATAAGAGCGATAACTACCACGAAATTTCTTTGAGGATATTAGAAGAACTTCTTAACAAACAGGCCAAACTTATTACTACAAATTATGTTGTTGTCGAAACCATTAACGCACTTTGAGCGAGCCCTTAGTAAAGCAGAACTTAGAAAAACAGTAATTGAATTCATTGATAAACTTGGAAAATCCCCAAGCGTTCAGATAGTCAAGATAACTGATGAGATATATAATAATGCCTGGACACTTTATCAGCAAAGGATGGATAAGGACTGGGGAATCATTGACTGCACAAGTTTTGAGGTTATGCAGATGTTTAATATCAGGAAGGCATTTACCGGTGATAAGCATTTCGAGCAAGCAGGGTATTCTTTGATAGTGAAATAAATGCTTAATCAACTCATAGTTAACGGAATAATTGCTGGAAGTATTTACACCCTGGTTGCAGTTGGATTTGCGGTTATATATCGGACAGTAAAATTTTTTCATTTTGCTCACGGCGTTGTTTTTACAGCAGTGGAAATGGGGTCAGGTCTGCCTTTGACTCTTAATAATCTTGAGCAAGGGTCAACAGTAGACTTGACCACATTTCACCTGACCCCATTTCACCTAATCAGCCATGAACCGTTGGGACAGCAGGCGGGGCATTCTTTCGCTGTTGGCTATGCGGATGGTTGAGGAATGATAAAAAAACAATTTGGGAGGAAGTATTGCGATGACGGATTCAGAAAAAGAGAAACAATCTCCTAACCAATCTGAAGAACTGGCAGATTTAGGGGGGCCAACAACCCCTGACGTATTTTTTACCTTTGTTGGTGCATTAATTCTCTTTGCAATCAGCTATATCATAGTAATTTTTTTTAAGAAGTTCCCTTCTTGGATCCCGCCTAGTCTTTGCATCTTAGTATTAGCTGCATTTCTTTTTTTTTCATGGTATTTCGCGTGCAAGAATAAATCCTGCAAGATCGACACAAAGAAAAAATGGCTTCCAAAAAAATGGCTTCTATGTCTATGTCTATGTACTAAATGGTATGCTGAATTTGGGACCAGGCTCTGGCACTTCCCTGGTCTTTGGTATGTTGTTTTTCTTGTTGGTCTTTATATCACAGGTATTTCCAATTTACTCCAGTATGTCGAGCAGTCCCCTCCGAT
>DAOUSD010000117.1 GCA_030627405.1 Deltaproteobacteria bacterium | reverse complement strand
TGTGAAAAAGCTATTAGCCATTAGCTCTTGGCTCTTAGCTGAATGTGTTATCTGTTTAATTAAGCTATTAGCCATTAGCGGTTAGCTTTTAGCTAAAGGCTAACTGCTAAAAGCTAATTGCTAAAAATCTTCGATTTGAGAATAGCATCCAACTGACTATATTTTCAAGTGTTTTGAATTTTCGTCCAGACAATAGTTAATTAACTTTAAAACTGTCAGTTAAGTCAAGAATTTTTTTGTCTTCATCTGTTGTTTGCTTAATTATTTCCGGGGTTGCATGGGCTAATGATTCGGAGGAAGTATCCCCCAGCTCTTCTATCTCTTTGGGGGATGGCAGATCTTTAAGGTCTTTTAATTCAAAAAGTTCCAGAAATTTCTTTGTGGTCGTATAGATTATCGGACGTCCCGGAATTTCCTTGCGGCCTACAACCCGGATTAGCTTTCGCTCAAGCAGCATGCGCAGAATTCCCCCGCAGTCAACACCCCGCAAGTACTCAATATCGCTGCGTATCACAGGCTGTTTGTAGGCAACAATAGCAAGCGTTTCAAGAGCAGCGTTGCTCAGGCGGAGAGGATTTGGTCTTAACAGGCGTCTTATCCACCGGCTGTATTCAGGCCGGGTACGCATCTGGTATCCTCCTGCGACCTCAGGCAAAAAAAACCCGCCTTTGCGGGCTTCATACTCACTTGAAAGTTCATTCAGAACGTTACGAATTGCATTAGAGTCAGTGGAATCAAGTACTTTTTTAATGCTGTCTATTGTAAGCGGATCTTCAGCAACAAACAGCAGGCTTTCAATGATGTTTTTTATATCTTCCATTATAGTAACTGCCTCAGGTGGATAGGCTGAAGTTCCCTAACAGCCTTCAGCCTTCCATCTTCAATCCACCTAAATATAAAAGAGTCTGATAACACCTGACTGGGCATGCTGGGCGATCCTGACTATGCAGAGTTTAACCATCTCCAGCATTGCAAGAAATGTCAGTATAACATCACTTTTCAGCACATCTGCAGAAAATAGTTCCTCAAAGGTTATCGAACCCTTATCTTCAAATATATCAACCAGCTTGGAAATCCTGTCTTTTACAGACATCTTGTCGGCAACGATGTCTAGCCTCTGATCTTCGGATATATTTTTAAGTATTTTCTGAAATGCATCAATAAGCTCGAACAGGCCTACACTTATGACTTCATCTTCCTGGTCCGATAAAAAATCTTTTATGTCGGGCTGTCTGATAAAAGTACTGTCTCCAAGCAGATTTCTTTCGGCTAACTGCTCGGCAGCAGACTTTATCTCAAGGTATTCAAGAATGGGCCTTGCAATTTCCATACGGGGATCTTCTTCGTCCTCACCCTCATGCACCGGAAGAAGCATTCTTGACTTTATATGGGCCAGAATCGCAGCCATCAATATAAAATCGCCGGCAAGGTCTATGTTCAAAGACTTCATCAAGTTCAGACAGCCAAGGTACTGATCTGTGATCAAAGCAATCGGAATGTCATATATATCCACCTCATTTTTCTTGATAAGATGAATAAGAAGATCCATTGGGCCTTCGAACACATCATCCAGTAATACTTTATAAGGCTCTTCCGACATATAAAAACAGCTTAATGGTTAAGTAAAACGGTTTACGGTTGTCGGTTTACAGTTAACGGTTTTATGTTTTGATCAACCGTGAACCGTGAACTGTAAACTGTTATCTATACTTTAACTACCGACCTTACCTCTTCCATGGTTTGCTGCGCAATTTTTCTTGCCTTGCTGTTTCCTTCCATAATAATTTCGTCAAGAAGTTCCGGTTTGCCCTTATAATACTCTCTTTTGCTGTGAATAGGTTCAAGCGCTCTGATGAGATTTTTGGCCATCATCTTCTTGCATTCAACGCAGCCTATACCGGCAGTGCGGCATTCTTTATTTACAGTATCCACTGTTGTTTTGTCGCTGTATAGCTTGTGGAATTCAAAAACATTGCATACTTCGGGATTGCCGGGATCATTTTTTTTTGCCCGCTGAGGATCAGTAATCATTCTTGATACCTTGGAGCTTATATCGTCAGGCTTTTCAAATAAATAAATAGCATTATCATAGCTCTTGCTCATTTTGCGCCGATCAAGACCAAGTATTTTAGGCGTGTTGGTTAAAATAGCTTCAGGCTCAGGGAAGACTTTACCGTATAAATAGTTGAAGCGCCGGGCGATTTCCCGTGTAATTTCAACATGGGGAACCTGGTCCACCCCAACCGGCACGCCAAATGCCTTGTAGATTATGATATCCGCAGCCTGCAGCACCGGGTAACCCAAAAAACCAAAGGTGGAAAGGTCTTTGTTGCTCAACTGCACAATCTGGTCCTTGTAGGTTGGGTTGCGCTCAAGCCATGGCACCGGAGTTATCATGGAAAGAATAAGAAAAAGTTCTGCGTGTTCTTTTATATGTGACTGGACAAACATGGTGCATTTCTCCGGAGACAACCCGACACTCAACCAGTCTATCATCATGTTTTTCACATTGGCAGCGATAGAACTTGTGTCCTCATAGTCACTGGTTAATGCATGCCAGTCAGCAATGAAGAAAAAACAATCATATTGCTCCTGTAGTTCAATCCAGTTCGAGAGAGCGCCGTGCAGATTGCCGAGGTGAAGCGGCCCCGTTGGCCGCATCCCGCTCAAAATACGTTTTTTCCGGTTCATCTAACATCTCCAATTCAAGTCCACCCTATTTACCCAGCAAAAAATTAATCAAGGGGGTTATAATAAGAGAGATAAGCTTATTTAAAAAATCCGTCATAAGAAGAAAAAATATGATTAATATACCGAAACGCTCTAATCGCGCGTATTGCCGCCTTAAATTCAAAGGCAGAAACATGGCAAATATCTTACTCCCATCCAGCGGCGGCACAGGTATCAGATTGAAAATCGCAAGTACGCAATTAATGATAACACTGTAACCAAGAATAAGGATTAAAGTCGAAACAATGTAGCCCGCGGCTGAATTATGCCATAATGATTCCAGACTGAGCAAAAACTGAAAGAGCATGCCTGAAATAAAAGCGCAGGCGAAATTTGCCAAAACTCCGGCAGAAGATACATAAATAACCCCTTTTCGATAATCTCGAAGATTGGCAAAATTTACAGGCACCGGCTTGGCATAACCGAAAATAATTGGTGATCCTGTGAATTTCAGGATTAAGGGTAGGAGGAATGAACCAATAAAATCAAGATGTTTTATCGGGTTCAGGGTAAGTCTTCCGGCCAGCATAGCTGTATTGTCTCCCATTCTGTATGCAACATAGCCGTGCGCCACTTCATGAACGGTCACGGCAAACAGAAGAGGAATTATCATCGCAACTATTTGAATTAGATCGAAGTTTTGAAACATATTTCCGCGCGTAAGTCAGTTCGTCATTCAATGTTTTGAGCTCGCCGTTTAATTTTGCATCAAGGACAGCCTGCATTATTTCCCGGTAAATTGGGCCGGACTCAAGCTCCATTGCTTTGAGGTCCTTGCCGGTTATCAAAATATTTGTATATCTCAGCCTGGTAAAGTAATGAGATATGGCTTTCTTTACCGACTCCAGCTTAGTAGCCGCCATCATATAAAGGATAAGCTCGGTTTTAAAATCTGAAAGCCTTTTATAGAGGATGCTGTTTTGAACAGGCAGATTCCGTTCAAGCCATAAAAGACATTTATCTGCCCCAAAACGTTCATTACAGAAAATCCTCCTGAAGCGGGGCGTTATTTCAAACCTGGTGCAGATTCGGCCCGATATTCTTTTATTGCAACTCCTCATAAGTGCCAGAAAATAAACGACCCACTTTATATAGGATTCTTCGATAAAAAGCAAATCATACCAGGACAATACTTTTTTTACAGAATTAAAAAGTTCAATAAGTTCTTTGTTGAGCTCTATACCAGGATGAATAACGCCAAGCAAACCATAATCATTAAGTCTTATGATTGCGGGCGCGGGATTCTCTTCTTCAAGAATCTGGCGAAGCTCTGCAAATACCCTCTTTCCGCTGAGACGCTTGAAAAAATTCATTTTGACCGCATTTTCAATCAGTCTTGAAGTAAGTTTGCCGATAGAAAAACCAAAACGCTGCTCAAATCTTATAGCACGAAATACACGCGTAGGATCTTCAACAAAGCTTAAATTATGCAGTACCCTTATCGCCTTTTCCTTAATATCCTTCCGGGCAGCAAAAAAATCTATCAGTATGCCGAATTTTTCAGGGTTTAACTGAACTGCCAGGGTATTTATAGTGAAATCTCTCCGGAAAATGTCCAGCCTGATAGAACTCATCTCAACTATCGGAAGTGCAGCGGGGAATTTGTAATATTCCATCCGGGCTGAGGCAACATCAATCTTAAAACCGTCAGGAAATATTATAACTGCTGTTCCGAATTTTTTATATGCATTAATGCGGGCTCCAACTGTTTCGGCATATCTTTTCGCAAATGCTATGCCATCTCCTTCTATAACAATATCAAGGTCTTCATTTGGTCTGTAGAGGAATAGATCGCGTACAAAACCCCCTACAATAAAAGCCCCATAACCAATTTCCGCGGCGTCCCTGCCGATATCCCGTAAAATACCAAGGATACGTTCCGACAGGCGTTCATTCATGAATTTTACAATATTTTTGGTTCTGGCCTGAATAGACTCTTTTAATGCAGGTTCAGGCAAATTCGCAGCGGTTTGTTGAGATTGCCTGACCAGAATGTTAAGAAGATTGGTGCGTGTAATAATACCTGCTACCTTATCGTTATTAATGACAGGAAGGATTCTCTGCTTGCTTTCAATTATTTTTTTCTGGATTTCGAAAATATCCGCATCCGGCTCAACAGTTACCGGCTCTGTACTCATGTATTCCTTAACCGGAACGTGGTCCAGATTGTGGTAGATCGCCTTTTCAATAACCTGCCGCGTTATACATCCCAGGAGTTCATCTTTGCCGGCTGTTTTTTCTGCAACAAGCAGCGCATTAATATTATAGCGGGTAAGTGCATTATTGGCATCCCTGCATGTAACATCCGGCCCTATCATAATTGCCGGCGACGACATCAGGTCTTTTGCAAGCCTTTGGGGCTTGACTGTTTTATGGAGGCTTTCAAGCAGCTTATGTTCAGTCTGGGCCGGCGTCATATTCTTGATGGTCGCAGCAGCCGCAAAAGTATGTCCTCCTCCGCCAAGAGAACTAACTACCGCTCCAACATCAACCTCATCAATTCTGCTCCTTGCCACGACATAAATCTTTTCTTCCATACGGGCTATGGCAAAAATGGCGTTGAGATTTTCCATCTTAATCATTTTCTGCACAAGAAAAGCGAAATCAGGTACGTAATTTTCGGTTGATATGATAGTAATTACTACTTCAATACCGTTAATATTGTAAAAGCTTGACGCCTGAATCATATCATTTAAAAGCCCGACCTGCTCCGAGTTTATCTCTCTTGCAATCAGGTTTGAAATAATATTTAAATTCGCCCCTTTTGAGAGAAGATAAGCGGCCGCTATGAAATCTTCTTCTGTTGTTGAAGGAAAATTAAAAGAGCCTGTATCTTCATATATGCCAAGGCACATAATAGTCGCCTCATCGGAAGAAATGCGGATCTCTCTCTCTCTCAGGATTCCCGTCAGTATTGATACTGTTGCGCCGGTCGGCCTGATAACCTCGTAATGCCCCTTTATATCATTTGCCATATCCGGGTGGTGATCATATATATGTATCTCCAAATCAGATCTTTTCAGGAGAGATGAAAGCCTTCCAATACGAACAGGCTGCCTTGTATCAACCAGCACAAGTCTTTTTACGTTTGAAAAGACTATCTCTTTAACATCCGCCATGTTAAAGAGATACACCATTGATTTAATAAAGAAATTTCTTAAAGTCTTCTCATGAGAGCCGGGGAAAACAATAAGAGAGCCGGGATACAGCTTCTGGGCTGCGAGCATTGACGCCAGCGCATCAAAGTCAGCATTAACATGGGTTGTTATAATGGTTAGATTATTATCAGGCAATTTGATTTCCCATTAAATGTTAACTAAGTTGAGCGGTTTTTTGCGAAGAAATGTGCCAAAATTTTGCGACCTGTGCGGTTAGCTTTTAGCCATTAGCGGTTAGCTTTTGGATAAAACTGTTCAACATCCTC
>DAOUSD010000288.1 GCA_030627405.1 Deltaproteobacteria bacterium | reverse complement strand
TTCAATATTCAGAGGAGCCGTTCCTTTGTTTTGAATAATAAATTGATGGTCTATTTCAGTACCTTCAACAATTGTGTCAAACTCATAATTATCTAAAGGGAGATAGGCCGAAGGGTATGTGTTAACATTGTTTTCGGCTTTTATAGCTGAATTCAAATTTAAAATAAGAAAAGATAAGAGAAAAAAGAAAAATATGTTTTTAATCTTCATTTTTAAAGCTCCTTAGTAATAGTTCAGCCACAAAGACACCAAGATTATAATATAACTCATTACCGCTATAATCATAATTTCCTTTGTGAGCCCTCTGTTTTTACATCATAAAAAAAGGATCCATATCTACAACTACTTTAACTTTTTGCTTGTAAAAATTTGATGAGTTCCTGAACATCATTAGATGAACCAAGCTGTGAAGTTCTCTTACTCTCAGACTTTTTAAAAGAATTTGCCATCTATACTGTTTTGCTATTCTGGGCAGAGGCGCTTCAATGGGCCCTAATACTTCTATTGATTTTATAAAAGATTTATTATTTTTTTTCAAGGTATTGCAAAGATTCCCCACTGCAAGAGCATGCTGCCTTGTTTTTTCCTTGTCATTTCCTGAAATTTTAATTTGCACCATCCTTGAGAAGGGTGGATATTTCAGGCTTTTTCTAAAGGGTATTTCTTTATTGTAAAATGTTTTAAAGTCCTGGGTTTTTGCAGATAGTATGCTGAAATGTTCCGGATTGAAAGTTTGTAATATCACCCTGCCGGATACATTCCCCCTGCCGGCTCTTCCAGACACCTGGGCGAGAAGCTGAAACGTTCGTTCTCCTGCACGGAAGTCAGGCAGGCTTAAAGAAAGATCAGCACAAATTATGCCGACCAGGGTAATATTCGGAAAGTCATGGCCCTTTGCTATCATCTGGGTTCCGACAAGTATATCTATAGTACGATTTCTCAGGCCCTTAAGTAGTTTTAAAACAGAACCCTTGCGGGTGGTGGTATCACGATCCATTCTGGCTGTTTTTGCATTAGGAAAAAGCGACTTGACCGCGGCCTCAATTTTTTCTGTCCCAAGTCCTAATAGCTTGATACCGGCGGATCCGCAGGTCGGACAATTTGAAGTGGATGCCAATGTAAAACCACAGTAATGACACTTGTATGCATTAGCTTCCTTGTGAAAAGTAAGAGAAATATCACAATTCTTGCACCTGATAGCTTTGCCGCATGATGCACAAACCGGCGAACTCGCAAAACCCCGTCTGTTCAGGAACAGCAGAATCTGTTCTTTACGTTCCAGGGTTTTTTTTATAGCCTCGTGAAGCTCCGATGAAATAAACTTTTTAACTCCCCTGCAATCTCTGATCTTGCGCAGATCAATTATGGTGACCTCGGGCAGAGGTCTTTTTTTAATGCGTTTTTTCAGAGTCAGTTCAGTAAATTTATTTATCGTAACATTATAGTATGACTGTATCGAAGGTGTGGCAGATCCTATCAATGCAACGCAATTGTTTAGCTTTGCTCTAACAACAGCAAGATCCCTTGCATTATAACGGAGGCCGCTTTCCTGCTTGTAAGAAATATCGTGTTCCTCATCTACAATAATGATTCCAATATTATCGAAAGGTGCAAAAATGGCTGACCTTGCACCTATAGCTATAGTTGCTTCTCCTGAAGATATGCGCATCCACTGATCATAGCGTTCGCCTGCTGAAAGCCCGCTGTGAAGCACGGCAATACACTCTCCAAAGCGAGCCCTGAACCGCCTTTCCATCTGTGATATAAGGGCAATTTCAGGAACAAGTACTATAACATTGCATTCTTTCTTTATAGCTTCCGCAGCAAGCTGCATATAGACTTCTGTTTTTCCGCTTCCTGTGACCCCTGCCAGTAGAAAGGTTGAAAATCCGTTATTAAGGGAGTTTGCAACTTTTGAAATAACCTGTTCTTGTTCTTTTGTTAGTATATGGGCGCTATCTGTCTCAATGGATTCGCCGAATGGATCACGATAAACGCTTTTTTTAATTATAGAAATATAACCTTTGTTTTCCAAAGATTTAATTAATCCTGGAGCGGACGGCACCAGTTTTTTTAATTTTTTTACAGATAGCTCACCTTCTTCTTTTAATGCATCTATTATTTTCTTTTTTTGAACCGAAAGCTCCTTAGCTGAGATTTCTGAGCTGGTTAACGATACATGACGTTCCAGCTTCGGTCTTGTTCTTCCTCCTTTTAGCTCACGCTTGCTTATAATCAATCCCAGGTTTTCCATGATTTGAATTAAGGAGTTCGGAATGTTTTTGTTTATAATTTTGCAAAGATTTTTTTGTCGGCAGGCTTCAGATTCAAGGGAACTTAAAATTTCCCTTTGTATGGGCGGGACAGAATTATCTTTAAGAACATTTTTACCATTTTCTGTAATTGATATTACGGCATATTCATAAAGATTTAGTCCGCCTGGAAGTGCACTTTTTATAACCTCCCCGATTGGATATATGTAGTATTCCGAGATCCACCTGAAAAATGGTACTATTGATGAAGGGAAAAGAGGGTTTTCATCAAGAATATCCAGAATTAACTTTATTTCAATTTCGCTCCGACTTGTTTTTTCACATGAGCCCAGTATGTATCCTGTCACCTTGCGCTTACCGAAAGGAACAAGGACTCTTTTACCAATGGATATAAAGCTGGAAAAATTTTCCGGGACCCGATAGGTAAAGGTGTTATACACTGGAAGAGCTATGGCTATATCTATATATTTTGAATAAGTTGTCATTAATTATCAATAAATTATCACAAGGCAAAAACCAGTTGCAATATGTAAAATACATGTTAAAATTAAATTAATTCAAAACTCAAAACTACTGGTTAGGGGCATAAGTTAATACGACAGGAGGTACAGATGTATAAAATGTTAAAAATACCCGTAATTATTTTTTTAATTTCAGGTCTGATGCTTATACCTTTTGGCTCATCGGCCCTTGCGCAGGATCAGAGTTTGTTTGAAGAAAACAGTGCCGAGCAAATGTTTGTTGACTTTTTATTTTTAAGGCCCCTTGGTATTGCTGTAACAGCCGTAGGTACCGCCATGTTCATTGTATCTCTTCCCTTTTCAGCCTCGGGCGGAAATGTTAAAGAGGCATTCAGGGAAATGATGGCAAAGCCCGCTAAATTTACATTTGCAAGACCATTGGGAGATTTAAGTGGTTATTAATTGACGAACTCTAGACTTTCAGATAATTAATTTCACAAGGCCAGAAGGAGGAAGGCGTATTAGTTATACGTCGATGACTGATAACGCTGTGAAATTATTCAACCTGTGCGGTTAGCCGTTA
>DAOUSD010000079.1 GCA_030627405.1 Deltaproteobacteria bacterium | reverse complement strand
CTTGTCCACATACTGATAATCGTTTTGAACAATATCACGAAATGTCTGTATCCCTACAGGAAGTCTTTTCATCAGTTTATTTCCTTTCAACGTTCTCTAACCTTGACTTGAACCGTGTTATTCTTCAAAATTAGAATTGCTGGAAAACCATACCTGGCACAATAAATGCTTACTGTCTAAAAGATAACAGTAAACCTGCTGTTCGGAACAATTGAAAATGAGGAAACCTTTATGAATATTCTGGTTGTTGATAATAATGCTGTATGGCTTGAAACTCTTAAGAGAGGGCTAAGTATAAGTGGACACGAAGTTATTGAAGCCATGAGCGCAAACGAAGCTCTGATGAATTTAAGTAATCCGGATACGCCTGGTATTGATCTTGTTCTAACAGACTATGTTATGGCTCAAATGAACGGGATAGAACTGCTAAAAGAAATACGCTTGAACTATGGGTCATTGCCGGTAATTATTATGACGGCATACGCTGAAAACAGCCTGTTAATTGATGCTTTCCGCAACCATTGTAACGGGTTTATCGAAAAATCCTCTACTCTTGACCAATTGATGCAGGAAATTAACAGAGTAATGAAATGAAGCCAAAATGGACCATGCCAAAATGGCATTAGACATGTAAGTATTTGAAAAAATAGTTTTATTTGCAAGCCGTGCCATATTGGCATACCGGCATCCTGCCAAGCCTAATCCCAGTCCGCTTTTACCGGAAAAATTCTTCTCGTTCTAATATAGTGAAATTGCATGATTTTTTATTAATCTCCCGGAGACAGCGCTCCATAACGATGCCAGGGCTGGGTTTTCTAATTTCGGCCCGGAAGTAGATTGTGCTGTGCCTGGGGCGGACATTTATTCTACCTGGCCGGCCGGGAGGTACTTATGAAACACACAGCGGCACCTATGCCCAATGGCATTCAGTTAAGACATTTTAAGCATAAAATTCTCAATATATTGTGTACGGCTTCATTGCACTATACAATATGCAGCCTTTAAAATGCCATTTTTTGCTTAGCGGATGTAGCATTTCAGGCAGGATAAATTGATTTAGACGAATCTCTCCATAACCTTGGACCTTTGAACCTTAAACCTGACTACTACCAAGTTATTTTTGACCGAGCCCTAAACGATCCATATCGCTAAACTTGCTACGCGATTTAAGACACTGGTTGTGACACTCCCCATGAAAAACTCTTTTACTGCTGAAAGGCCGCGTCTGCCCATAACTATCGTGCCATAATCATTATCCTGCGCTTCCTTTAAGATATCATCAGCGGCTGAGCGTCTGCCTTCTGTGACTTTTGTAGTTATTTGCTCCTCGCTCAGTCCGGCTTTAAGGAGTATTTCCCTGGCTTTTTTTATATAAGGGGCAATTTCTTTGCCCGCTTTGTTTCTCCAGAGTTGTTCAAGATCCTCAGCTTCTTCAAGTACCTGCATGGGAACAAAACGGCTTAAATGCTTCATGGTGTGAAAAATGGTTATATGGCAATCGGTCCCGGAGAGCATGAAACCGACGTGATCAACAGCCCTTAGAGCGTTTTCGGAGTTATCAACGCAGACCAACACATTTTTTGAATCAATACTACCTTCTAATATCCATACCGGATTATTTCTGCGGTATTCAACCAGCCTGGTGGAGACTTTACCCATAAAGAAACTTTTTATTTCAGTTCTTCCCCGCTTGGTCAGAAGTATAGTATCTACCTGTTTAATTGACGCATAGTTGCAGATATCTTGAGCAATGGTAATCCCTCTTTTTTGACAGCACGTTTTAATTTTTTCTTCATTAAAACCTTTGGTTAGAAGTATATTTTTGGCTTTTGATAAAATTTGTTCAGCCATCTCTTCGTTCTTTTTTTCTACAGACTTCAACTTGGCACGGGTTTTCTTATCCATTGATTTATTATCTGTTAATATTGGCGGCAAAGAGGGGAGAATGTGAATGAGGGTTACTTCAAGGTTGTGACTTGGCCCGTAGATAAGATTAATATACTCCAGAGATCTCAAAGAATTCTTGGAACCATCCAGTGGAATAACAATGCTTTTGGTCAAATCCTCCATGATTTTCTCCTTAAAAACTTGTCATTGCGAGCGTCAGCGAAGCCACGCGCCTGGGAGGCTTTGTCGTTTCACTCCTCGCAATGACAGTGTAAAAGTTTTTTCATGAAACACAATACTAGTGGTCGCAGAGATTATTACCTGTCACGAGAGCATTGTTTAAATAGCTATTAATAAGCTCTTCAGGTTCAAGAGGCTGCGCTCCTGTAACCACTTTTATGTCTTGTTCATTAAAAAGAACCTGTGCTTTATTTCCCATTCCACCTGCTATTATTACATTAACACCTTGTTCGTGCAGCCACTTGGGAAGTACACCCGGTTCGTGAGCAGGTGGTACCATGATTTCTTTTTTCTTAATTATATTTTCTTCAACATCTATAAACGCAAATTCTTTACAATGGCCAAAATGAGCAGTCAGCTTGCCATCAGCTAAAGGTATGGCGAATTTCATCGTATTATCTCTCCTGTTTTTTATCTCCTGTTTTATTTTAGTCTCCTGTTTTATTTTAGATATTATATCAGCAATACTTAAAAAGGCCCTGGTTACCTCGGAGTCTTTATATTTATCCTGGATAGAGCTACCGGAATCGCCGCAGGAGACAAGGTTCAGGTCAAAAGGAATCCTTCCCAGAAATTTTAATTCTGCTTCTTTTGCGGTCCTTTCTCCGCCACCATATCCAAACAGATTGAGTTTTTCGCCGCAATGAGGGCATGTAAAACCGCTCATGTTCTCTATAAGTCCCAGGATTTTCATACCTACTGTTTTGCAGAAACTGATAGATTTTCTTACGTCGGCCAGAGAAATTTCCTGAGGTGTTGTAACTATTATAGCCTTTGCATCCGGAATCGTCTGTACAACTGTCAGCGGCTCATCGCCGGTACCGGGAGGGGAGTCAATAATTAAATAGTCAAGTTCGCCCCATTCTACATCTCCGATGAACTGCCTGATTGTAGAATGCTTAATCGGACCTCTCCATATTATTGCCGCATCCTTGTCTGATGTAAGTGATTCAATTGAAACAGCCTTCAGGTTTTCAGAGTATTTCATTGGATTCAGCTTCCGATTCTCACTCAAGTCCATCATACCCTTAAATCCAAGCATTCTGGGAACATCGGGTCCATGTAAATCAACATCCATAAGTCCAACTTTAAAACCCTTGTTTGCTAAAGCTATGGAAAGGTTTACTGAAACGCTGGTTTTGCCGACACCACCCTTTCCGCTCATGACGATTATTTTATTTTTGATTTTGTTTAAAGAGCCTTTAACAGATACATCTAGAGCATCTTGTGCGTTCTTTTGATCAGAAATACTGCGGCCAGTCTTTTGAGATTCATCCATTATACATATCTCCTATAAGTTTTTTTATACCCAGTGTCCTTCCACGTTAGGTCCATTTGTAGGCTCCAATTCGCCTTTTTTGTACATAGAAATTGCGTCGAGAACCTTTCCCTTCACATTAGTTATAATTTTTATGCCCGCTCGCTGTAATACATTAAACGCTTTAGGTCCACAATTGCCTGTAAGCAGAACATCAACATTATTCCCGGCAATTGTCTGGCCGGCCTGTATGCCGGCTCCCTGGGGAAGATTAAGGTGTTGTATATTTTCTACGACTTCATAATCCATGGTCTCGGGATTAACAATAATAAAATAAGCTGCTCTTCCAAAGCGAGGATCAACATTAGATTCCAGATTTTTACCTGAAGATGTAACAGCAATTTTCATAATTTCAAATTATCTCCTTATGATTGTTTATCTCTGATTCTGTAAAAATTTTTATCATTGCAGGCAGGACAGTTTTGGGGCCTTTCCGTACCAAGGGGTTCTTCCCACCTGTTATCACAATTAATGCATATAAATATTCTCTTGTCGCCGATTAAGCTGTAATTTCCGCCCTCTATTTTGATAGCCTTGCTGTTAATAAGTGCATCTGCAACAGCCTTTCGTGCACGCTGGACAATTCTGCCGAATGTTGCTCTGGATACTCCCATACGCTTGCCTGCTTCTTCATGTGACATCCCAAGAAGATCCGCAAGTCTTATTGATTCACTTTCGTCAACAGTTAGATGGACTTCTGACAAGTCTATCATTGGTATGCCTCTTGGCTTGAAATAGCTGACATCCGGTTTGAAGGCCACAATACGATTTTTTTTAGGTCTTACCATAAAGGTTCCGTTATGAGAATATGCTCAAAAAAAACTAAGTATTATTATTTAGATGTCAAGAAATTCTATCCTGAATTTTTCATAAACAACTCATACAACAGTACATAAATAATATGTAACCGTTCACGGAACGTCGAAATTAGAAATTTGGTAAACGTTCAGCCATATGTGATAAAATTATAATGACTTACCGCAGAGGCGCAGAGGACGCAGAGTAAGATGATTTTTCCTTTCCCGTTAAAAGGACGGCAAAGAAACCTACTCAGCAGCTTTGCTGCGTAATAGTTTGACTATAATACACTTTTACCATTACGAGTTGTTTCCAAATGCCCCGGAGGGGCTGATTCTTTTTGCTTTCCGCCCTCTCAGCGGAAAGCAAAATAAAGATAAACTCTGCGTTCTCTGCGCCTCTGCGGTGAACTATTACGAAATTAGAAATTTGGCCTTCATGCTTTTGTACTGTTTTTTCCAATTTCAAGTTTCAAGCCGTGAACGGCTACTTATATTAAAACCGTGTCTTGATATCTATCAATATATATTTTATAAAATATGCAACCGTTCACGGTTTCCTAAAACCCAAACCGGCCTTATATTCAATTTTTGAACAAAATCCTGCCGCTAAAGGGTTTATGAGCAACAAAAAACTAAATTTTACGAGGTCTGAAGTTTGCTATTATGAAAAAAAATCCTGATCTTGAAGTCAAAATTGGAAAAATAAAGCTTAAGAACCCTGTAATGACAGCATCCGGCACATTCGGATATGCAAGAGAATTCGAGGAACTTGTTGATTTGAATCGTCTTGGAGCAATTATTGTAAAAGGTTTATCAATTGAAGCTTCAAAGGGCAACAAACCTCCAAGGATTGTTGAAACGCCTTGTGGTATGCTGAATGCAATTGGTCTTGAAAACGTTGGCCTTGAAGTCTTTTTACAGGAAAAGCTTCCTTTCTTAAAAACACTTGCAACACCTGTTTTTGTAAATATTTATGGGAAGGATATTGTCGAATATGCGGAGCTTGCATCACGAATAGATGATATTGATGGAATATCAGGCATTGAGGTCAATATTTCATGCCCTAATATAAAAGCAGGTGGCATGGCCTTTGGTGTTGATCCTGAATCAGCGTTTAATGTTGTTAAAGCTGTCAGAAAAAGCACAGCAAAGACTCTTATGGTTAAACTATCGCCGAATGTGACCGATATTACAGAGATTGCAAGAAGTGTGGAAGAGGCGGGTGCTGATGCCGTATCATTGATAAATACTATTACCGGCATGGTCATAGACATTGAAACGCGTCGCCCAAAGCTTGCTAATATTACCGGAGGCCTTTCCGGCCCTGCGATTAAGCCGGTAGCTCTTCGTATGGTCTGGCAGGTTGTTCAGAAAGTAAAGATTCCGGTAATTGGTGTCGGTGGAATTATGACACCAGAGGATGCTCTTGAGTTTTTGATAGCCGGCGCTGTGGCTGTTCAGGTCGGTACTGCTAATTTTATTAACCCCAATGCTACCATAGATATAATTGAAGGCATTGAAAAATTTCTTATCAGAAATAATATTCAAAAGGTTACGGATATTATCGGAACACTTGATGTTGAAGGTTGAAGGCTTTTTTGGGGTCTCTATATCATGAAAGAATATTGAAAGATAATGATTAAAATTAAAATAATTTTGAAATTCATACAGCAGTTAACAAAATCTAACGGATTATTGGAACAATAGAATAAACCTTGAGATAATATATTTGTACGGAATCTTTCCGTACGTCTTGACAAAATCATCAATGACTTTTATAATTGTTAAATAAGGAGTTTAACTGAATAATATCAATGAGGAGAATGAGAATGGTTACTGCTCGCCTCGATATGAGGCTAAATGAAGAAATTAAAGCAAAAGCAGAAAAAGCATCTGCTTTGCTTGGATTAAAGAGTCTAACTGAGTATGTTGTCAGACTTATAGATAATAATGCTACTAAAGTGATTGCTCAGCATGAAAGTATAACGGTTGAAAATGATATTTTCGATCGTTTTATGAGTGCATGCGAAGAAACGCGAACCCCAAATAAAGCTTTGCTGGACGCCGCAGTTTATACAAAAAAACAAGGCATTAAATGAGTTGGGCTTATGAATTTGTCGAGCTTGACAAAGCTATCCATGATCGAGCTTCATTTGATTGCGGTGAAGCCGAATTAAATGTATTCATTCAAACCCAGGCAGCCAAACATATGAAGGTAGGAATAAGCAAAACTATGCTGCTACCAGCTTCCGTTTCACTGTATGATGGCAAATATTCCATCTGCGCATTTTATACAATTGCACCAAGCTCTATTAGAAGAGACACGCTACCAGAAGCACTTGCAAAAAAGTTACCTCGTTACCCTGTGCCTGTGTTTCTACTTGCACAAATGGCTGTTCATTTGAAGTACCATGGCCAAGGATTGGGGAAAATTACATTAATAAAGGCTCTTGAATATTTATGGAAAATTAATTCAAAGATGAGAGCCTTTGCAGTTATCGTTGACTGCTTAAACAAAAACGCAGAACAGTTCTATTCAAAATACGGTTTTGAAACATTGTGCCACCACAACGGTAAAACACGAATGTTCATGCCAATGAAAATTATAGCAAAATTATTTCAACCTGTGCGGTTAGCCATTAGCGGTTAGCCGTTAGCTTTTAGCCTAACAAGTCCGTTTTTATATAAAGTTTTTGCCTAATAGCTAACGGCTGACAGCTAATAGCTATCATCAGTCAATGTTGAAGAAGTGTAAACTACAAAATGAAGGAT
>DAOUSD010000162.1 GCA_030627405.1 Deltaproteobacteria bacterium | reverse complement strand
TGTTGAGGCGTACGCATGGCAAGGCGCGAGGAGGGCGAATAGCAGGCTATTTAACCAACGAGCAACGCAGCCATGCGGGATGGATCGGCGCATCAAAATGTGAAGTTATTTTTGAGCGAGCCCTAAACATCCTTACTTCTGATAAGCGTATAAAACATCTCAATATTTCTTTTGTTGGGGCCAGGCCTCTTGTCAACTATAACTTTCCAGGAAGTATGCCCTTCTAACTGAAATAATACTTCTGTAATTTTTGCAATTATACCAGCCTGATCAGTTCCTGCCAGGTTGATAATTTCAGTTTCATGAAAAGTTACAAAGTCGTCTTTGTGCATTCCTTTTTCAAGGCCGTATAAAACCGATCCTTCGCCGATATCAATTAATGCGCGATTTAGAGCGGCAGATAATTTTGGCGCTATAGGTGATAAATCCCTGTGAATCTGTTTTGCAAGTTCATAATTTGTCATTTATATAAATATCCTTTATAACCGTTCACGGTTGTAGGTTTACAGTTTTTTCAATGAACAATGCAACGATTGAAGTATTTTATAAAATAAGCAGAGAAGTCAAAAGGGGTTATAAGAAATAGACTCATAACCCCTCAGCTTGAGACCTTTGCAAAACGCCCCCTTTTGCCCAATTTTTGCGTCAGGCTCAAATTTTAAGCCTCGAAAGAGGGCAGACACAGAGGTTCGCCCCTACTGTATTCCTGTATTTAAAATTTTCACCTTCTTTGATCTTGAACAAACTTGAACATTTTTCAAAGGTCTCAGATTATCTGGCTGAGGGACAAGGATTCGAACCTTGATTAACGGGGCCAGAACCCGTCGTCCTGCCTTTAGACGATCCCTCATCAAAATATTATTTATTTGAAAGTCTATAATAAAATTAACAATTGAGTCAAGTTAATTCAGCACTTTTTTCAATACACCCAGGCTAATATCGTGTCATGCTTGAAATATCGTGTCAGAGACTCGTCATTCCCACGCCGGCTGAAGCGGATATATTTTTAAAAAACCGAAATGTTACAACAGAATAAAGTTCTTGACAATCTTTTTCAATTAAATTACTAGTGTCGCAGCTCTATTATTAAGTAGTGAATTACATTATATAATATATAAATACAAATAGTTAGGAGATTACTCATGCCTGTACCAAAACGTAAGACATCTAAGTCAAAGCGAGACCAAAGACGCTCTCATATTAAAGCATCGGCTCCCAGTTTGACCACTTGCCCCGAGTGCGGAGAAACTAAACTTTCACATCATGTATGTCATTCCTGCGGTACATATAAGGGGCGTACTGTTATTGAAATAGAAAAGAAGGATTAAAATATGACGACATCAACAGCTACTGCTGGACGCAATCTCAAAGGTCTCGATCTTGAGTCAAGGCAGATGGTAATTGATACCGTAAGGCAGCTTAGAAAACGCTTTCTTACAAAGAAAAAAATTCTTGAATTTGATAAAAATGAAATTTTTCCTGAAGATACGATCCGTGAGTTGCTTGGAGAGGATATCGGTCTGCAACTCCTGTTTATACCCGAAGAATACGGAGGTATAGGAGGAGGAGCACGTGACTGCTGTGAGGTAATTCGTGAAATATCAAATATATGTTTAGGAATTGCAACGGGTTTTTTTGCTATTCAGCTCGGCTCAGATCCTATACTGGTTGGAGCTACTGAGGAACAGAAGCATAAATGGCTTGGATCTATTGCTGAAGGGAAATCTCTTGTAGCATATGCTGTTACTGAAGCTGGTGCCGGGAGCAACCTTGCTGCCTTAAAGACAAAGGCCGATCCTGTAACAAACGATGCAGGTGAGATCATTGGATACAATATAAACGGTACCAAACAGTTTATATCAACAGGTGGATACGCTGATTTCATCACAGTTCTTGCCAATACCCCGGATGGACCATCATTTTTTGTTGTTGAGAAAGGCACGGAAGGTTTTGTTCAGGGCAAGGGTGAAGAAAAACACGGGATACGTGCATCAAATACATCACCTCTCTCATTTACCGATGTATTTGTACCAATTGAAAATCTTATTGGTGGTGTTCCTGGAGAAGGGATGAGGCAAGCTAACAAGGTCTTTGGATATACAAGGCTTATGGTTGCTGCCATGGGTCTGGGTGCCGGCGAAGCAGCTCTCGATATAATTATCCCATATGCTAAGGAGAGAATTCAGTTCGGCTCTTCTCTTTCTGAAAAACAGGGATATACGCACAAACTGATCGTTCCGAATGCCGTGAGGCTTGAAGCTGCAACAGCCTATATGGAAGAAGTTGCCTGGAGATTGGATTCAGGGGAAGATGACCTGCAGGTTGAAGGATCAATTGCCAAGTTCTTTGCCACTGAATCTGCCAATAAAGCAGCCGATGATGCCATACAGGCGCTTGGTGGTTATGGATACATTCACGAATTTGAGGTAGAAAAGATAAAAAGAGATGTCAAAATTACTTGCATTTATGAAGGAACCAGTGAAATTCAGCAGAATATAATCAGTACGTTCCGCTGGAAGATTACACGGAAGACAAAGGGTAAATATTACGGAGACATATCTTCGGAGATGGAAGAATTGAATAATACCCTGAATGATGCCGGATGCAAATTTTATGGGCTTGCCGCCAGGGCTCTTAATGATACTATAATGCTCGTACATGATAACAAGCTTACCAGAAAACAAGATATTATGTTTGCTCTGTCCGATATGATGACACATGTGGAGGTTGGAGCAAGCATGGCACGTAAGGCCAAATCACTTATTGAAGCAGGAGACCCTGAAGCCGAAAAAATAAAGGCAATGTCAAGGATTTTTGCAAATGAAACAGCACGGGTCGTAGCTCATAATATGTTGAAGATACTGATGGGCTCCGGTGCTTTTGATCATAAAATTGTCTCTGATTTTATGGAGACCATTTCTTATAATAAACTGCTTTGCAGCTATGAAAATGTCATTAAAGACATGGATATGGTTGCTGATATATTATTTGAGAGGTAATTATGCCTGAAAAACGTACAGTTGTTGTCACAGGTGCTTCAAGAGGTATTGGACGATCTATTTGCCTTTCTTTGGCAAGTCCGGATACTCAAATCTATTTCAACTATTTTTCTCCAGGTAATCCCGAGGCTGAAGAGGCTGCTGCTGCTGAAACAGAAAAGTTGGTTGCCGACCTTGGAAGTTCGGCGGTTAGCATGAGTGTCGATGTCGCAGATGCAAAAGACGTCGAAGCTTTTTTTGAGAAAATAGTTGATGAAACCGGTCGTGTAGATATTCTTGTTAACAATGCGGGTATTACCAAGGATGGGCTTTTGGTTCGCATGAAGGAGAATGACTGGAATATGGTGTTAAATATAAACTTAAAAGGTGCATTTACCTGCACAAGACTTGCCGCAAAAATCATGATGAAGCAGCGCTGTGGCCGTATAGTAAATATAGCGTCTGTTGTTGGTGTAACCGGTAATCCGGGACAGGCGAATTATTCTGCTTCAAAGGCAGGACTAATTGGGCTGACAAAAACAGCGGCAAAAGAACTTGCCGCTAGAAATGTTACTGTAAATGCAGTTGCTCCTGGTTTTATAGAGACAGACATGACAGCAGCACTTTCTGAAAAGGCAAGGAAGGCTATGCTGGATCAGGTGCCGATGCGTCGAGGGGGACAGCCGGAAGATGTTGCCGCTGCTGTTAAATTTTTGGCTTCAGATGATGCAGCATACATTACGGGTCAGGTAATCCATGTAAACGGTGGAATGTATATGTGAAACCTTTGCAAAACACTCCCTTTTGCCCGATTACTGCGTCAGGCTCAAATTTTAATCCTCGAAATACTCAATGTATTCCTGCGGTTAAACCTGATTTAAAATTTGGTCGCCTTCCTTGTACTCGAACAAAATTGAATATTTTTCAAAGGTCTCATAGTCTGAAGGCTGAAGGATGCTGTATTTCTCCAACATCAAAAACCGGAGTTGTTTATGATTCAAACCAATATAATAAGTATGATAGTTAATGCCGGACTAATGGTGCAGTTTGTGCTGCTGCTTCTGCTCTTTTTTTCCATCACATCATGGGCAATAATAATAATAAAATATCAATATCTTAGAAGGGCATATGAAGAATCGATCCTTTTTACAGATTTTTTTTGGAAAAGCAGGGTTCTTTCCGATGCTTTTGCTAAAGCAAAGCATCTTCACGGCAGTCCTATTGCCAAGGTTTTCAGAGTTGGATATATTGAGCTGAAGAAATTAAGCCGATCCGGTGTTCCGGTTTCATCGCAATCATCACAAGTCCATAAGTCAGAAACTTATTCCCTGGGTGCTAATTCTGCTGTTGTTGACAATGTTAAAAGAGCTTTGCGCAGGGCTATAAATACAGAAACAACCAGAATGACTCAAATGGTTCCTTTCCTTGCTACAACAGGAAACACAGCACCTTTTATCGGTTTGTTCGGAACTGTATGGGGTATTATGAATTCATTTCATGGAATCGGTTTAAGAGGTTCAGCCAGTCTTGCTGTTGTAGCCCCGGGGATTTCTGAGGCGCTTATAGCGACTGCGGCAGGTTTGGCTGTCGCAATACCCGCGGTTATCGCTTTTAATTATTTTACGCAGAAAATAAGGACCATTGAGACTGAATTGCAGGGATTTGCCGCGGATTTACTGAATATTATTGAACGGGATATCCTTAGGGAAAAGGAGAACAATCGATGACTTATGGAGGCAAAAACAACCATCTGATGTCCGACATAAACGTGACGCCATTTGTTGATGTTATGCTCGTTCTTTTAATTATTTTTATGGTAACAGCGCCTATGATGGTACAGGGTGTAGATGTTTCTTTGCCGGAAACGACTTCTAAGCCGCTGTCTTCAACAAAAGAGCTTCTTGTAATTACCATCGACAGTAATAATAAAGTTTATATTAATGATTATCAGGTGACAATCGATTTTCTGCAGGAGAAACTGATTAAAATTTTTAAGGGTCGTAGCGACCGTGAGGTTTATCTCCGGGCCGACAAAAGGATACCGTATGGAATGGTAGTACGTGTCATGTCGGAGATAAAGGGGGCAGGGGTCGAGAGATTAGGTATGGTGACAGAGCCCCCGCAGTAGTGAGCGGGGAGCGAAGAGCATGGAGCTGAGAGAAGGGGAGAGGGAATAGAAGGTTAGAAGATTAGAAGGTTAGAAGATTAGAAGATTAGAAG
>DAOUSD010000292.1 GCA_030627405.1 Deltaproteobacteria bacterium | reverse complement strand
TTCCACCCCTTTTCAATCCCGCCCGCCTCGCCTGAGCGAAACGATGGCGGGCAGGGCTAACGGCTAAACGCTAATGGCTAAAAGCTAACCGCACAGGTTGGTGTTTTGTGATGCTATGGAGATCGAATAAACGAAGGAAGTTGATAAGGGGTTTGTCTGAATTTATTGGCGGGGACGACGAGACTTGAACTCGCGACCTCCGGCTTGACAGGCCGGCGCTCTAACCAAAGCTGAGCTACGCCCCCAAAATAGAAGATTTTTAATATTTTAACATAAGTCTATCGTTATGCCTGCCAAAATCTTTATAAATTTCATGGTAGGCGGAACAGGGCTTGAACCTGTGACCCTCGGCTTGTAAGGCCGATGCTCTCCCAACTGAGCTACCCGCCCAAACGATTTTAATACAATCCCCCAACCCTATATCTTTTTCAAAAAAGAATTTTAAATACTAATTATTTAGCGTTATGTCAAGATTAAATAATAGCTGTTTCCTGATCGAATTTTCTTGATTTTGGTATCATCATTTCAAAAGGAATATCATCTTTGTTAAAAAGTGTATCTCCCTCATTAAGAATCAGAGAATAAGACAAAACATCATCCATATGATCCGCCGTAACAATGTCTATCTGCTTTAATATTATAGAGGGTATTTCCTTTATGTCTTTTTCGTTTTCTTTGGGAATAATTACTTTTTTAATTCCCCCTCTATGGGCAGCCAGAATTTTTTCTTTTAATCCCCCAATTGTGAGGATTCTTCCACGTAGAGTGAGTTCTCCGGTCATGGCAATATCCCGGTAAACAGGTCTCTTCGTCAGGGCTGAAACTATGGATGTGCATATAGAAATGCCTGCAGAAGGGCCGTCTTTTGGTATAGCTCCTTCGGGAACATGTATATGAATATCATACTTCTTGTAAAACTCGTTATCAATCATAAGTCTATCGGCGCGTGAGCGGACATAGCTTACGGCAGCCTGGGCGGATTCTTTCATTACATCTCCCAGTTTGCCGGTCATGATAAGTTCCCCTTTACCAGGCATAATCAAAGTTTCAATACAAAGCAGCTCACCACCCACCTGTGTCCAGGCAAGACCTGTAACGATACCTATCTGATCCTTTTCCTCCACCTGACCATGCCTGAAGCGAGGCGGTCCTAAGTATTTTTGCAAAGATTTTTCTGTTATATTAAATGAGTTTTTATCTTTATTTTTTACAACCTTACATGCAATTTTGCGACATATGGAAGAGATCTCACGCTCTAAATTCCTTACGCCTGCTTCACGAGTGTAAAGCCGTATAATTGAATAAATTGAGTTTTTCGAAAATCCTATATTCTTACCTTCAAGCCCGTTCATTCTTATTTGTTTAGTTATAAGAAAATCCTTGGCTATATGATATTTTTCAAATTCAGTATAGCCTGGCAGGCGTATAATTTCCATCCTGTCCTGAAGAGGAAGAGGTATATCCGGCAAGGTATTTGCGGTTGTGATAAAAAGAATATCTGTAAGATCATAGTCCACATCTAAATAATGATCATTAAAGCTGAAATTCTGTTCCGGATCAAGTACTTCAAGAAGAGCGGCTGAAGGGTCGCCACGGAAATCCATACTCATCTTATCTACTTCATCGAGACAAAATACCGGATTATTTACGCCAATCTTTTTTAGAGACTGAATAATTTTGCCGGACATTGCTCCTATATAAGTACGCCTGTGTCCGCGAATTTCAGCCTCATCCCTGACGCCTCCAAGTGAAAGCCGGACAAATTTTCTTCCTGTAGCTCTTGCGACGGATTTGGCAAGCGAAGTCTTCCCAACACCAGGAGGACCGACAAAACAAAGTATAGGACCACGCACCTTTTTGACAAGTGTCTGGACTGCAAGATATTCAAGTATGCGTTCCTTTGGTTTCTCAAGACCGAAATGATCTTCATTTAGGATTTTCTCTGCTTCATCAAGATTATTACGCACCCTGCTGCGGTCAAACCAGGGAAGACTTATCATCCATTCAATATAATTTCGAACTACTGTTGCTTCCGCTGACATCGGGGTCATCATCTTGAGTTTTCTGAGCTCTTGCCTTGCTTTAGCTGCCGCCTCCTTAGACATTCTTTTCCGCTTGACATGCTTTTCAAGTTCTTTTAGTTCAGCTCCCGGGTCTTCTTCAGCTCCCATCTCCTTTCTTATGGCCCGCATCTGCTCATTCAAATAATAACTCTTCTGAGTTTTCTCCATCTGCTCCTTTACGCTGGATTTTATCCTCTTGTCCATACTAAAAATATCAACTTCCATTTTTATCAGGCCAAGAAGGATAGAAAGCCGCTTGCCGGGCGAAAAGGTTTCCAGAAGATGCTGTTTATCATCAATTTTGAATGAAAAATGAGCAGCTACGGTATCTGCCAACTGAGATGGATTGGATATGGCAGAGATATTGCCCACAAGTTCTTTAGAAATATTCTTTGACAGATTGGCATATTCCTCAAAGCTTTGAATAACAGCCCTGCTGAGCGCAACACCTTCTGCAACTGGAATTTCCGTCTCAACTACCGGATCGACATCCACGCTGAAAAAGTCATTATCCTGAATAAAACGCTTTATGCGGCCCCTTGACTTTCCCTCAACAAGTGCCTTTACCGTGCCGTCAGGAAGCTTAAGCAGTTGAAGCACTTTCCCAAAAACACCAATGGAATTAATATCCCTCTCCCGTGGATTATCAATACCTACCTTTTTCTGTGAGGCAAGAAAAATATTCTTGTCTTTATTCATTGCATCGGCAAGCGCATTTATAGATTTTGTCCGTCCAACAAAAAGAGGAGCTACCATATGAGGGAAAACCACAATATCCCTTAAAGGTAAAAGCGGGAGCTTTTGTTTTAGCTGTTCCGGCATGTCATCTTTGAATATTTTTGATAAATTTATCATGAGTAATAAAATTTCTTTTGCTTAAATGCTTATAAAGTTAAATTTGATGGTTTTGTAAAAAGTCTGCAAATCAGATTTTCATAAACGTTTTAAGTTTTAGGTTTTAGATATCGATTCGTTCCATTAATACATATGCTAATCCCTGACCCCTATTTAGTGCCCGAACGAAAAATAGAAAATTTTTTCAAGTTCAAGGAAAGCGCAAATTTTAACCGCAGGAATACATGGAGTATTTTGAGGATTAAAATTTAAGCCTGACGCAGAAATTGGAAAAATCAGCAGTTTTCGTTCCGGCACCAACTACTCGGGTTCACA
>DAOUSD010000054.1 GCA_030627405.1 Deltaproteobacteria bacterium | reverse complement strand
ATTTGTTGTTAAGAGAAGATTTGGGGTCAAACCTTGATTATTATAATAAGTGTCTGTCTGGTGTCACATCTTGATTAGCGCATCAAGCATGTCAAAGGCAATAGGGGACGTTGACACTATTCAACTATTTGGCTTTGGTTCTCCTTCATCAGCCAATAGAGCAGGCCGTATTCGGCGGGTTCCGGTTATAATGCAAATCTTTCTCATTTATTTTTCTTTTTTTTTGTATAAAAAAGGAATAGTTATTATAATTTCAGCCGGATGTAAAGTCATTATTATAGTTCCCCAGTGAAAGAAGGAAGGGGCGCTGGTAACGAAAGTAACTTATGCAAACTTTTTCCAAATCTACTTCAAGATTTTTCTTCATTTTTTTCGTCTGTTTCTCCAACCCCAACCAATATACGAGTAAGTATGGCGGAATTAATATAAGCTCAAAGCATTAAAGCTCAAACAAAACCTTCTTTTTTCATATCCTGAATAATATTTCTGACTGTTTTCCCCTTAAATATCTTTTTGCGGAGTTCAGTATAATTGCCTTCACCGCGATCATAATCCAAGATAAATTTTAAAGCGCTGGTCGGACCTAATTTTTCTGTCAAGGCTTCCCAGCCTGCCCTTCTAACCTCAGCAGGAGTCAGTTCATTCAATGGCATATTCATGTCTTAAATACCTCCCTTGATACAAAATCAATTACATTATAATATACAATCCCCATGTTATCAATCCGTTCCAGCTTTTTAATAAGATTATCATCACACGTTACAAAAAAATCAGCTTTTGCTTTTTCAGCACATGCAATATGCACAGCATCCATACCAATCAGACCATACTTCTCAACCTCCAGAGATCTATCCAAAATGCCTTCATCACAGGATATGTAATCTGTGGAATATTCCAACAAGTCTGATATCTTCAACATGTTTTCGATATTTGGATTCTTGCTGTTTTCATATTCCAATGCAAACGAATTGATCAAATCAAACCGACCTTCGGATATCATCGACAGCAGCATAATGAAAATCCGAGCTTCAAGCATTATTCTTGGCTGACCCTGATCATCAAACGGCCTGTTATAAACACACATATCAAGATATAATCTCAACTTCTTCCACCTTTCAGCTTCTACACTTTGAGCTTCTATGCTTTCAGCTTTAATCTTATACCCTCACACTGCTCGGCAAATTTACAATCCTGTCATGAAGCCATCGGGCATTTTTCAAATCCCCTTTTTGGCACTGTTTATACATTTCTACATTTCCAGATCAGACATTAATTGCCAGATGGGCCGGGTCATTATACCGGAATCATTTGTGGTCTTCAGAAGATCATCCCGTTGTTTTTTATCCAAGGTAATGACAGCGTTCAACCAGTAATTACTGGTACACCCATCAGGCTCTTTGAAAAAATCACACCAGTCTGTTTTACTGAAAAAGGCATTGTATGCATTTGCCAACATGCGTTTATCTGTTAAAATCACATCCAATTGTTCAAGTTGTGCACATGCCAGTGCAGCATTCAAATTCGGCATCCTGTAATTATAGCCAACTTCGTCATGAACATATTCCCAAGGGTGATTTACTTTTGCAGTGGTCGTAAGATGTTTGGCTCTATCTGCCAGGGCAGCGTCGTTGGTAATAATGGCGCCACCGCCACCACAGGTAATTGTTTTGTTGCCATTAAAGCTCAAAATGCCTGCCTTGCCAAAAGTTCCACAATGCCTGGTTAAAATCATAGAGCCAAGGGACTCTGCAGCGTCTTCCACAACGGGGATGTTCCATTGATCTGCCAGATTGATTAACCTGCCCATCCTGCAAGGATGTCCAAACGTGTGCATGGGAACCACGAATAGGAGGGGACGTTGCTTGTTTCACAAGTTTACGCCTGCAGGCCATGTTACTGGTGGGGACGCTGGTGCTTTTGTTGCTTTATTCAGATTTCACGACCCCTTTTTATCGAACGAAGGATATTTGTTCGTCCTATTCCAAGATATCTCGCCACATTAGCTACGACGTGAAAGTCTGCACAGCGATTTTCTTTTAATTGTCAGGGAACATCCTTGTATAAAGCTTATCACTAATCCTGAAACCTGATTTTCTCAACTGTTTGACAAGCTTCTTTTTATCTATGGCAAATCCCATTTCAATTGCCAAATCCATAACCCCCAGGACACCCATCGTAGTTACACCCATTAGCGCCGCTTTCTCCCTTGCTGTCCGTTCATCTATCAGCGCATAATCAAATCCTGATTCCTTTTTGCCCAAATTTGTTGTTAAGGCATTAACAGCTATCTCATCATTTACGGTCTTCATGGATATCCAACCATCTTTTACCGCAGATTCGGTCTCGGTAGAACCGGCTTCACCTCTTCCTTTCACCACGACCTCCTCATACACAGCGCGAGGAATATATCTCTCAGCAAACACCTCTTTTAATAGTCCAAATATCTCTATTTGCGCCAGTCCAATAAGACAACTGCTGTCTACTGCAACCCGAAAAACTTTCATTTTTCAACCATTTCGCGATATCGGTCTATCGCTTGTTGGTCTTTTTCAAAACTCTTATCGCCATACTCATAGGCAGGGATGTCGTGTTCCTTTAAAACTTCCATAAATCCGACTCTGCTCATTTCTGTCAGTTCTGTCGCCTTTCCAAGCGATATGGTTCCTTCTTGAAATAAGAGGATCGCCAATGCTATTTTTAATTTCTTTTTAACCCATCCCGGTTTCTCCAGCCCCCTCATGGCAAAGATTATGTCTTGAGGAAGATTTATTTCTATCGGTTCCATTTTCGTTGTATTCATGTTTTATTCCTCCTCCTTCTTTCCTTTATCTTTCACGAATTCCCTTATCTTATTAATCATAAAATCAACCATTTCTTCCGTCATCCCAGGATAAACTCCAACCCAGAATGTCCTGTGCATGATAATCTCTGTATTCGGCAGGCGGCTGTATTGTTCATCGGTAAGATTTTTAGAAATTAAAAGAGGCGAATTTCCGATACGAAGCTTGATCTTTGCATCGGCAAAAGCCGGTTGACGGAGCATGTTACCGGCAAAAACTGTCCTGGTCTGTATATTATTTTTTTCCAGAAAAGATACAATGTCCTCTCTTGTAAATTTTGCATTATCACGAACCGTGAGGGCAAAACCAAAAGGTGAGGGAATGGAGTTTTTTGGATATATTGGCAGAATAAACACATCCTTTAGATCTTTTAAGCCATTTTCCAAACGTTTCCAGTTTTGCAATCGTTTTTCAGCAAACGCTGGAATCTTATCCATTTGAGCAACGCCAATAGCCGCCTGCATATCGGTTATTTTCAGATTGTATCCAATATGTGAATAAGTATATTTATGGTCATAACTAAAAGGAAGTTTGCCGAGCTGCTGCTTGAATCGTTTTCCACAGGTATTGTCGCATCCAGGTTCACACCAGCAATCACGGCCCCAGTCACGAAACGATTCGGCGATACGATACAAGTCAATATCCGAGGTGTAAACAGCGCCTCCTTCTCCCATGGTTATCTGATGAGCAGGATAAAAGCTTGATGTGCCGATGTGGCCGAATGTCCCTGTTTTTCCCCTGCCGGATACTTTTTTATTTCTGATCAGATTGTACTCTCTTTTCAGGGTGTATTCAGCGCCTAACGCATCGCAATTGTCTTCGATCACCCAAAGTCTGTATTTTTCCGCCAACTCTAAAATTTTATTTAGATCAAATGGCATTCCAAGGGTGTGAGCTAAAAAAACAGCTTTTGTTTTTTCTGATATTGCCTCTTCGATCTTCCCTGTGTCAATGTTATAGCTTCCCAACTCAACATCCACGAAAACCGGAATAAGGCTGTTTTGAACTATAGGAGCAATGCTTGTCGGGAACCCTGCCGCAACGGTTATAACTTCATCACCTTCAGAAAGTTTCAAGTCGCCCAGCTTGGACGAAGTCAGAGAACTTATAGCCAGGAGATTGGCTGAAGACCCGGAATTGAGTGTAATGGATTTTACATCAGGCATATCAGCAGTGTTGAGATATGCCGACAACTTTTCACAGAATTCACGGTCATACCGCCCCGCAGTGAGCCAGAAGTCAAGGGAGGCATCAACAAGGTTCATCATTTCAGATGCATCAAAAACCCGGCCAGCATAGTTTATGCGGGATTTGCCGGGAATGAAGGGAGCCTCAATTTTTGGGGCATGTACTCCATGAAAAAAAGCTTTTGTATGTTGTGAGAAAGAATGACGAAGAAGTATCTCCAAATGTTGAACCGGAATTCGACCGATTTGAACGCGGATAAACTTTGAGTCAATCAAAATTTGCTTGCTTGCAGGGAAAATGGTCGGTTTATCAAGTCGTCCTCCCAACACCATATCCGGTGCAATTAAAATATGTTCTTCGTCAACCCATTGGTGTATCTTGGTCGATCCTGCTATGGCAAGATAGTCGCCCTTTGAATTTGGCTCAGAAATAATTATCAAAGGACGCGGTTTCCCTTTCACGACACCTTTTGGATTTCTATATTCAACCTTGTAAATAACTAAATCGCCGATCTGGTAGATTGATTTCACTTTATATATTTCTCCCAGATGGCGTCTTCTTCTTCGTCATCCTCTATCGCTGCCAAATAAGTTGCAGCCAGAAAATCAAGACGCTCTTCTTCATCTTTATCTTCACTCACGGGGAAGTATATAACCTTGACTTTTTGTCCGCTATATTCCGGTATCTGAATATGAAGTATTCCGTCACGAGAAACTTCTTTCACGATCTGTTTTGCTATCATAACACCCCCTTTTGTATCTACAAAACCGCTCGGCCTGACTGCCCGAATATATTTTTACAATAGCGCTGGTATCCATAAATACGTTCACGACAGATATCGCTCCTTTATAATTGTCTCAGATAAAGCTTCACCTTTTATCTTGAATGGCTTGATCTGCTGTATCGTTCTTAGACGTTGCTTACCTTCTTCCATGGTGTCTTCCTCTTCAGGCGCTATAATAACGTAAACTCGAGCTTTTTTAATCTTACCTACATCTTGCAAAAGCCTGACCTTTCCGTCTTCGTAACTACCCTTAACGGCTAACATAGCTATCCTCCTTTTTATAAGAGTATATCACCCATTTTTAACATCAAAAAACTCCTTCCAGTCTACATCTTTATCGTCTTTTGTATTCATAAAACTATGAAGGCTAAAGGCTTGCCACTCTTCATCTGTCCAATCAGAATATTCTTTCGTATCCTGCGTAACCGGCAAAATTATAACCTCTACTTTTCTCCCAAATTGCTTCGGCACGTTAATAAAAAGCTTTCCGCTTTCACCTTCCATGCTTTGAGCTATTTTTTTCCAATTCACGAACATATTCATCAAGCTGTGATTCTGTGATAACAGATCCCTCTTCATAAAACATACGATACCATTCTGCGATTTTAGCAAAAGTAGTATCGGAACTCCAGATATTTTTCCAGTTCAGCTTTATCCGGGCCTTTGAACAATCGAGTTTAAGCAGACCTGCTTCGTGGGGATTATTTTTATTCTGCTCAACCTGATAATCAATTTTATTCCAGATTTTCTGCATCTCCTGCACCATCTGCACAACCGGAATTGCCCCATCATCGTTGGGTCCGAAATTCCAGGCTTCGGCAAATTCTTTTTTCCCTTTTAGAAGTTTTTGGCCAAGCAGCAGATAACCGGAAAGCGGCTCCAGAACATGCTGCCATGGACGGGTTGCGTTAGGATTTCTGATATAAAGTTTTTTCTCCTGGCTGACAGCTTCCATTAAATCAGTTATAATGCGATCTTTTGCCCAGTCTCCACCGCCAATCACATTACCGGCACGTACACTGGCCACTAGAGTATTATGCTTGCGGCCGTATTCGTCAAGGTTAAAAAAAGAATTCCTGTAGGCTGTGGTTACCAGCTCGGAACATCCTTTTGAAGCGCTGTAGGGATCATAGCCGCCCATGGAATCATTTTCCCTATATCCCCATACCCACTCTCTGTTTTCATAGCATTTATCACTGGTGATATTTATAACTGCTCTGACAGAGGGTGTTTGCCGGCAGGCTTCAAAAACATTGACAGTGCCCATGACATTGGTCTGGAACGTTTCAACAGGCTCATTGTATGACAGCCTGACCAGAGGCTGGGCAGCGAGATGAAAAACTATTTCCGGCTGAAATCTTTTAAAAACGTCTGAAAGATTCTTGCCATCCCTGATATCACCGACAACAGACTCTATGGGCATATCAAGCATTGAAAAATGGTTCGGATTGGTATTGGGTTCCAGGGCATAACCCAGCACTTCAGCTCCCATTTGTGCCAGCCAGAACGTAAGCCACGAACCTTTGAATCCGGTGTGGCCGGTCAGGAGGACTCGCTTTCCTGTGTAAACGCCACCAAAGAGGTTGAAGGGTTGAGGGGTTGAAGGATTGAGTGGTTGGGGGCTTTTTCATTGAAGGGCCTTTATTTGAGAAGATCGTAATGCGTTAATTTTTGCAGAAAGTTCAATAATGTGCTTTCGAAGTTCTTTTAGTTCCTTAATGTTCAGAAAATCCAGTTCCTGTGCAATCTGTAGCTGGCAGGCTACTTCCATAAGCGAACTGTATGCCATCTGTGAAAAATGAGCCTGGTCTTTTCGGCTTGTTCGAGCGCTCCCTTCCGCAAGATTTGACGGAACAGAAATTACAGCCCTGTTGATCTGGCTCACCAATCCAAACTGCTCAACAGAAGGAAATTTTTTTGTAATTAAATATACCATCTTAGCAAAGTCCTTTGCCAGATGCCACACTTCTAATTTTTCAAATGTAAATTTATATTCATTATTCAACATCTCAACCCCTCAACATCTCAACCCCTCAACATCTCAACATCTCAACAATTCAACCTTTCAACATCCTCTTCACCAAACCTTCCATGGTGGATTATCAGTATTCCAGTATTCTTCCAGTTTTATTTTATCCCGCAGTGTGTCCATTGCCTGCCAGAATCCTGTAGGCTCAGGGGGACGTCCTTAAATAGTTAAATAACTTTGTTTGGACAGGATACAATATAATTTTGAGTTTTTAATTTTTAATTTTGAGTGAAAAAACGCTCATGAACCACTAAGAGCAGACTACGGAACAGAATTTGCTGAATTTTACAGCCCCGGTTAAATAGCTGACCCGCTGCATTTGACGGGGTAAACAGACAGACACGAGAAAAACTACGGGACGGAAAAACTACGGGACGTTCTCAACTTTTAAACTTAATCTTTTATTAAACTGTCTGTCCTTCCTAAAAATGCATCCAGCCATAAAAAAATTAAAAAAATTTATCCTTATCAAAAAATGAGGATAGTTTTTTTTGCATAAACTTGCATAAAAGCATAGAAAAATGTGACGGCGTTATGACTACAGGAAATGCAGAAACAAAAATATATGAAGATGTGACAATTCAACCTATGAAATTAGGTTTCTATAGGTTTCTGAATGATTACTTTTGGCTTTTGTAAATGCTTCAGGTTTTAGAAAAAGAAAAAACTCTAAGCAGCTTCCTTCCACTCATACCTGTGATGTAATCCACCGACTCTTGGTAATTCCACAAGTTTACCATCCTTGAGTTTAACCTGGGACCGGTGGAGGGGACGTTGGTAGTTTTGTATGTTTACGTCCTTTTTTCCAACAGTACTGGGTACTTATCACTAATTGTTTTTCCTCTTACTACTGCCTGTTTGATACTCGCCCGCTTAACCCCCAGAATCCTGGCAACATCTGTCAATTTATGTCCTGTCTCTTCTACTGCCAAATATGCAACTAATGCCCTCGCCTCAGCAATCTTTTCTTGCCTGCTTCCGGAACAAATCAATTCAGGTTTAAGACCCAATCCCTCAGCCACAACCTCAATCGATTCCTCGATAGGGCGTTTGGGCAGATACTTCTTTTCAAATATTCTCTTGGATTGTTGAAGTGTTGGGGAGAGTGAAGAGACATGGTCAATATCCTTATAAATAATTCTGATTCGCTTCTTATCAGCGTACAGCTTGAGAT
>DAOUSD010000133.1 GCA_030627405.1 Deltaproteobacteria bacterium | reverse complement strand
TAATCGCTCATTTTAGGTTTAAGTTCTCTAAAATCTCTCATTTCGATCCCTTTTCAATGCTAACGGCTAAACGCTAATGGCTAACCGCACAGGTTGAAAAGTTTCATATACAAGGAAAAAGCCTGCTGTCAGAAATCTATGGTGTTCGGGGTCCTTGGAAATGGAATTACATCTCTGATGTTGCTCGTACCCGTCATTAACATTATTAACCTCTCAAACCCAAGACCAAAACCACTGTGGGGAACGCTTCCAAATTTTCGGGAATCTAAATACCACCAGTATTTTTCTTTTAAAAGACCCGTTTCATTCATACGAGCTTCAAGCATCGACAGGCGTTCTTCGCGCTGGCTTCCGCCTATTAATTCCCCTATACGCGGCACAAGAACATCCATAGCCGCCACGGTCTTGTTATCATCATTCAGCCTCATATAAAAAGGTTTAATGTCTTTTGGGTAATTATAGATAACTACAGGTTTTTTAAAGAAATCTTCGGTTAGATAGCGTTCGTGTTCTGTCTGAAGATCTTTTCCAAAGCTTATATCGAATTTGAAGTTTTTCCCGGATTTTCTTAAAATTTCTACAGCCTCTTCGTAAAGAATTCTTTTAAATTCAGACCGAGCAATATTTTCTAAGGTAGATTTTAAATTTTTATCAACAAACCTTGTAAAAAGCTTGAGATCGTCAGAGCATTCTTCAAGTATATATACGGCAAGATACTTAACCATTTCTTCTGCAAGGTCTATATCCTCAAAAAGGTCACAGAAAGCCATTTCAGGTTCGACCATCCAGAATTCGGAAACGTGTCTTCTTGTGTTTGAATTTTCCGCCCTGAATGTTGGGCCGAATGTATAAACATCCCCCAGCGCTAAAGCAAACATTTCAGCGGAAAGCTGTCCTGATACAGTAAGGCTTGCCTCTGTTCCAAAAAAGTCCCTGGAATAGTCGATTTTCCCATCTTTTTTCGGAGGATTTTCAAAATCAATTGTAGTTACCTTAAACAGTTCTCCGGCGCCCTCACAATCAGATCCGGTTATTATTGGAGAATGAATATGGCAAAAACCTCTTTCTCTGAAAAACCTGTGAATAGCAAATGAAAGTTCCGATCTAATGCGAAAAACAGCGCCGTATTTGTTTGTTCTAGGCCTTAAATGAGCGATTGTTCTTAAAAATTCGTCTGTGTGACGTTTTTTCTGCAAAGGGTATGAGTCCGGCGCCAGGCTTATTACCTCTATTGCTTTTGCATTCATTTCCCATTGTTGGCCCTTTCCCTGTGACTCAATCAGGTTGCCGAGAACCGCTATGGCTGATCCGGTTGTAAGTTTTTTTATATCCTCATAATTTTCTAAAGATTCATCGGCAATAATCTGCAGATTTTTAAGACAGGATCCATCAGTTATTTCTATAAACGAGAAATTACTTGAGTCGCGCCTGGTTCTTACCCACCCTTTAACAATAATATTATCCCGGGGTGTTTCTGATTTTAAAAGGCTGACAATTTTTATACGGAGCATAAAATCCCTTGTAATAAGTTTTTTGTTGCTTTGAGTTGTTAGCTTTGTCATCGTTATATTTTTTTCGAGTTCATATCGTTAATACCTAAGTTGAGCGATTTTTGGGAAAGATCAGACATAAATTCATATCATGAACATTAAATCCATTCAAGACATACTGCCGCTGGTTGAGAGACCAAGTCGTTATTTAGGCACGGAAATAAATTGTATAAAAAAAGATGAAAGCAAAGTAAAGCTTAGTATTGCTCTTGTTTTTCCGGATCTTTACGAAATAGGAACATCTAATTTAGGGCTAAATATACTTTATCATATATTAAATAGTCATGAAAAAATAGCAGCGGAAAGGGTTTTTGTTCCAGGAGCAGATATGGAGGCATATCTCAGGTCATCCAATATCCCGTTAATGTCCCTGGAATCTAAAAAACCTCTTAAAGAGTTTGATATTATCGGATTCAGCCTCCTTTATGAACTAAATTATACCAATGTTCTTAACATTATAGACCTTGCAAAAATTCCGTTTTTTTCTTCGCAAAGAGATAGTTCACAACCTCTAATAATTGCGGGTGGTCCTTGTGCCTGTAACCCTGAGCCTGTTGCCGACTTTTTTGATGCTATTGTTATAGGAGACGGTGAAAACGTAATAATGGAAATATCCCGTTCCTGGCTTAAATGGAAACAGAATTACAGTGGAGAAAAAGAAGTCCTTTATAAAATTTGGTCGGATATACAGGGTGTTTATATACCGGCTTTTTTTGAACGAAAATTTGACGGATCAGGTTTTCAGATTCTTTTGCCCAGGTTTTCGAAATACCAAAAAATCAAGAAAGCTATAGTAGCCGATCTTGATAAAGCCCCTTTTCCTGAAGCCCCGATCATACCCTATGGCAGGCCCATACACGATCGGCTTCGTCTCGAAGTATCCAGAGGATGTACAAGGGGTTGCAGGTTTTGTCAGGCAGGGATGATATATCGTCCAGTGCGGGAAAGGTCTGTGGATACAATTCTGGCTTTATCGAACAAATCAATAACAGCGACGGGTTACGAGGATATCTCTTTGTTGTCATTAAGCATTGGAGATTATATATGTATAAACCCTCTGATGGAACAGCTTATGACTTTTTGCGAGCCAGGAAATATAGCTGTTTCATTTCCTTCTCTACGGGCAGGAACATTGACGCCGGAACTCATGCAACATATTAAGCGAGTTAGAAAAACAGGTTTCACCATAGCTCCCGAAGCCGGCAGCCAAAGGCTTCGCGATGTTATTAATAAGAATATTAGAAAGAAAGATATCATTGATACAGTGAAAAACGCTTATGATTTGGGTTGGCAGGTTATAAAGCTTTATTTTATGGTTGGTCTTCCAACAGAGACAAGTGAAGATCTTAAATCAATTGTGAATCTTGTAAAAGAACTTAGAAGGATTAATCTCGGCAAAGGGCGGCGCAAAAATAAAATAAACGTTAGTTTTACAACCTTTATTCCAAAACCTCACACTCCATTTCAGTGGGCACCACAAATTTCTTTAGCTGAATCAAAGGACAGGATTGGCTGGCTGCGGAACAATCTTAAAATGTCCGGTATTAATTTTAAATGGCAAAACCCGAAGGCTAGTTCGCTTGAGGGGCTTTGGGCGCGTGGCGACAGACAGCTTTCACATTTACTGGTTGCGGCACACAAGAAAGGATGTAAGCTGGATGGCTGGAGCGATTGCTTTAGATACAACTTGTGGCAGGAGGCTGTTTATGATGAGGGGGTGGATATAGATTTTTATACAACCAGATCAAGAAATACAGATGAGCCGCTTCCATGGGACCACATCGATGTTGGGATTGAAAAAAAATATTTAATAGAAGAATGGGAAAAAGCAACAAGGGGCGAACTTACTTCAGACTGTCGTACGGGTAATTGTAACGCCTGCGGGGTATGCGATTTTAAGGTTATAGAACCAAAAGTGTTTGAAATGCCTGCGGAGAAATCAGCATTTGATATCGGCAGCGGTTTGTTAACCTCGGATAATATCAAACCGGTTATAAAAGGTGCGTTATTGAAAACACTCAAAGTTGCTTTTTCAAAACTCGATCAGGCTAAATATTTTGGACATCTTGAAATGGTTAATATCTTTTTGAGAGCCCTAAGGCGTGCCGGGATACCAATTAAGTTTTCAGAAGGATTTCATCCTAAACCAAAAATTTCTTTTGAAGATACTTTGCCCATAGGCCTGGAAAGTTTAAAAGAATATTTTTATTTGGTTGTTCCAGAGAATTTTAAACCACAGTCAATAATAGAAAGTTTAAACAAGCAGCTTCCAGAAGGTCTTTCTGTTCACGACTGTCAAATTGTTTCAACCAAAACGGTTCATAATAATGAAAAAAAATATAATTATATTGTTACAATAAAAGAAGAATTTTTTAATAACAAAAAGTTGGAAAAATTTTTACAAAGCCCGGAGTTCATTGTTTCTCGTATTAACAGAAAAGGGATGTTGAAAAAGATAGACTTAAAGTATATGGTTTTAGACATAGAGTTGCTTAAGCCAGACAAATTACAGATAACACTTAGGTCGGAATCAGGTAAAACAACAAGGCCTTTAGAGGTAATTAAAGAAATCTTCAAGCTAACCGATGAAAAAGCAAAAAAAGCAAGATTTATTAAAATATGTTAAATAGATGCATAAAAAGCTAATCATAAATGCTACAGAACATGAAACCAGGGTCGTTCTTCTTGAAGATGGTACAATTGTAGAAATTTTTATTGAGAGAGGAGACGATTCCAATATAGCGGGAAATATATATAAAGGGAGGGTGCAGAGAGTTCTGCCGGGTATGCAGGCAGCCTTTGTTGATATTGGTTTAAATCGGGCAGCTTTTATATATGTTGATGATGTAATTTGCAATGATTATAAAGAATTCGAACAAATTTTTATTAAAAACAGAGAAGTTAACCCTAAAATTTCCGGCACAGGCACTGCAAATCAGATCTCATCCCCCATAGAACGGGATAGCCGTCATATTGAGGATCTTATTACTGAGGGCCAGCAGATCATGGTTCAGGTCGCCAAGGCCCCAATTGGGACAAAGGGGCCAAGAGCAACTAATTATATTTCGCTTCCAGGCCGCTTTCTTGTTCTTATGCCGACATCTGATCATATTGGTATATCCAGGTGTATAGAAAGCGAAACAGAACGAAAACGTTTAAAAAATATAGTTCTGTCCTTAAGAAAAGAACCTTATGGCTATATCGTGAGGACGGTTAGTGAGGGCATATATGAAGAGAAGCTCGAAAAAGAAATGGGCTTTCTTAACAATTTGTGGGAAAGCATCCAGAGAAGATACAAGTCAGCATCGGCGCCATCTCTTTTACACCGGGAGCTTACCGTTAGCCTTCGAGCAGTAAGGGATCTTTTGACCAACGAAGCAGAAAAATTAATTATTGATTCTCGTTCCGGTTTTGAATCAATTCTTTCTTTTCTCGACACATTCATGCCCAGCCTAAAGGATTCTGTTGAGCTATACGAAGGTTCCGAGTCAATTTTTGATGCTTATAGTTTAGAAGGCGAAATATCACGCGCATTAAGAAGAAAAGTGTGGCTTAAATCGGGCGGCTATATTGTGATTGAACAAACGGAAGCCCTTGTATCTATAGATGTAAACACTGGTCGATATGTCGGCAAGCATAATCTTGAGGAAACAATTCTAAAGACGAATTTAGAGGCCGTTAAAGAGATAGCATATCAAATACGCCTTAGAGATATAGGCGGTATAATTATAATAGATTTTATTGATGTTGAAAAAAAATCAAACCAGGAAAAAATATTTAATGCCCTTAAGAAGGCATTAACAAAAGATAGAAGCAAGACTCATATTCTTCCGATGTCGGAGATGGGTTTGATACAGATGACCCGCAAACGAATTAGACAGCCGCTGACAAGGATGCTTTGCGAGCCTTGTTTTTATTGCGACGGAGATGGTTACCTTATATCCAGACAAACAATTTGTTGTAATATATACAGGGAGATACTCCGAGACGCGCCCGATATGGTGGGGGTTAAACTGACCCTAAGGGTAAACCCCAAAATTGCTGATTTTCTTCTCGGCGTTGACAATCATATAATAACCTCCTTAGAACAAACTCTTGGCAGACGGATTGTAATATACCCTAATCCTCAGTTTCATATGGAAGAATTTGATATTTTTGAAGTTCTCAAAGAATAGCAGTAAATTTTTCAATCTGTGCGGTTAGCCATTAGCGGTTAGCCGTTAGCATTGAAAAGGGGTGGAAATGAGAGATTTTAGAGAACTTAAAGTATGGGAGAAAGCCCATTTTATCCAAAAGCTAACCGCACAGGTTGAATAATTTATACTGTCTTA
>DAOUSD010000090.1 GCA_030627405.1 Deltaproteobacteria bacterium | reverse complement strand
GCTGAGTATGTTCGCTTTAAGGAGGCAATTGAAAAACTCACAGGCATAACCATTGATGCGGAAAGGCTCAAAAAAGGGATTGAGATCGTCAATAATAAACGAAAAGCAATTTACAGGCTTTCGAGCTTGCGAAAGGCCGACCCAAGCCCCATTTCCGGCCTGGATGCCCTTCTGGCAGGTGAAATCTGAAGAAAAGACCATTCAAAAAAAGCTGAAAAATTTGATGAAAGGAGTATATTAACCAGGATGTTTAAAAATTTTTTTGCAACGCGTTGGGGAATTATTGGAGTAGGAGGGCTTATCGGTGTGCTTGCCGCTCTTTTACAAAAGCTGGGCAATCCCGGAAACATGGGTATCTGTGTGGCCTGCTTTGAGAGGGACATCGCAGGAGCAATCGGAATTCATCGGGCAGCCGTGGTCCAGTATATGCGACCCGAAATTATCGGGTTTGTCCTGGGCTCATTGGTTGCCGCCTATATTTTTAAGGAATTTCGGCCAAGAACAGGGTCAGCTCCCATTGTCAGGTTTGTTTTGGGCGTTTTTGCGATGATCGGGTCTCTTGTTTTCCTGGGATGTCCATGGAGGGCAATGCTGCGCCTCGCTGCTGGAGACGGAAATGCAATTTTTGCATTGCTCGGACTCATAGGCGGTATCTGGATAGGCACTCTTTTTCTAAAAGGCGGATATAACCTGGGGCGTGTTCAGAAGACATACGTCTCGGCGGGATGGTTATTGCCTTTGACCATGCTCGGTTTTCTAATACTAATGCTGATTTTTCCACATATCGAAGGACAGGGCAAAAGCGGAGTGCTGTTTTACAGCCTAAAAGGCCCAGGCGCTATGCATGCTCATCTATTCATATCTCTTGCCGTAGGTCTTGCAATAGGATTTATCGCCCAGCGAAGCCGCTTTTGTACGATGGGCGCGTTCCGCGACCTGATCCTGTTTCGTCAGGTTCATCTCTTATCAGGCGTCATTGCGCTTGTGGTAACAGCATTTATCGTAAATATGATCGTTGGACAGTTCCATCCAGGATTTGCCAGGCAGCCGGTGGCCCATACCATGCAAATCTGGAACTTTGGCGGGATGGTTCTGTCAGGGCTTGCTTTTTCCCTGGCCGGAGGATGTCCGGGGCGGCAGCTTTTTCTGGCCGGCGAAGGCGACGGGGATGCTGCTGTGTTTGTGCTGGGTATGATTGTCGGGGCCGGCTTCGCCCATAATTTCGGCCTGGCCAGTTCGCCAAAAGGGGTGGGGCCTCACGGTATTGCGGCAGTTATTATTGGTCTTACAGTCTGTCTGTTTATCGGTTTTACGATGAGAAAAAGAGTAAGCTGAGGGCTCACTCAAAGGAGATAAAATTATGAGTATAATTGTTGATGCCGGAGGACTCTCCTGTCCTCAACCGGTCTTAATGACTTTAAATAAAATCAAGGAGATTAAAAAGGGCGAAATACTAATAAAGGTTGATACAGACACCTCAAAAGAAAATGTGAGCAGGGCGGCAAAAAGCCAGGGCTGGAAGATTGCTGATGTTCAGGAGAATGAAGGAGGATATCAGCTTACCATTAAGAAGGAATAAGAAATGTCATTTTTTGAATTTTTAAAGCCGAAAAAAGAAAAAAAAGCGCCAGAGTCTGATAAGGACAGGGGCATACTGGTATTTGAACATACCAGCGAGGTAATTCGTGCTGAGAGCGTTCTTAAGGCATCAGGATGGAAAATCCGGGTTATGGGGCCTCCGCCCGAGATTCAGAGTGGCTGCGACCTGGTAATCGAGTTTCCGCTTATAGAAGAGCTGAACATTGTACGAACTCTCCAAAAAGTCGGAGCTTCGCCTTTGAAAATAGTCCCGGTCAGCAGTCCTCTATTGCGGCCTGTTGATCTTTTTCAGATTAAGGACTTTGACCAATACCTTATGGTTCGGGCAGCTAATATGAAGTTAACCATTGACAAGGATACAAAAATCATCGTGAATATATCTGGCGGAGGGTGTCCTGATGTTCCTTATCTGGCTCGGGAGATGGTCGGCAGGTCACTGGAAGATGCCCCCAGGCCAAGGGAAATCGGTCATACTCTCTGCGGATATGCGCTGCAACTGGCTTATGAGGAGATGACACGCCGATGCTTGCCATAGTTGGAACCGTTCCTGACCAAAAGTTTCCACTAACAACAGGGAAAGTCAGTCTAAAAGACGATAAAATCTGCATCCAGGGAAAGCAGATCCATGTTAACCGCGGAACTCCGGCCCTGCTGGCCGCGGCTGTCAAAACCGGAGAAGCGCTGGGACAATTGGAAGTTTTTGGGTATCTCGTTGGAGACATTGGCTTGGGAAAGGGCAGCCGAAATCTTTATGAATATCTGACTAAGAATCTTGGTCGATCCGAGTTTTCTGCCATCACATTTCATTATCTTCAGCCGGATGTAGACTGGCACAATCGTGTTTTATTTGCTATAAAAGAAATGGTAAAACAGCCTGTTCTGATTGCAGATGCCGGATTTATGTATGCAGCCAAGATGAGCGGTCAGGCCGCTGCATATGATCTGTTTACACCCGATGCAGGCGAGCTGGCCTTTCTGGCAGATGAAGCAGCGCCTCATCCGTTTTACACACGGGGCTTTATTCTTCAGGATGAAAAGCGTGTGCCGGATCTGATTAAACGCGCGTATCTACATAAAAATGCTTCGCGCTTTCTCCTTGTAAAGGGAGAAAAGGATTACCTGGCTGACCGGGATGGGATTAAGGCAACGGTCAACGCTCCTTCCTGTGAGGCCATGGAGGCTATAGGCGGCACAGGGGATACACTTACCGGCATTGCAGCAGCCTTGATTGAATCGGGAATGGAAATCAGCAAAGCCGCGATTGTTGCTACAAAGGCAAATCGATTAGCCGGATATTATGCCCGGCCGACTCCGGCAACTCAGGTGATAGAGATAATACGCCGGATACCGGGAGCGCTGGAGGAGATTCTACAGGAAAAGGTAACCGGTAAGGCAACCAAAAAATGAAGTTTACCTTTGTTTGTCAGGAGCATAATAAAATTTTTGAAAGTGATCGGTTCAGGATTATCGATGATCGAGGAGTCTTGATAGACGGTTCCGGCAACAAAACCTGGGATGCAAAGGTTGAACTTTTATCTCCATGTCCATTTTGCGGGGAGAAACATATTTTTGACGTAAATGAACTTGTGTGTCCCTTTACGTAGAGTTTAAGGAGAAAAAATGAGAGAGATTGATGCCAGGGGCCTGGCCTGTCCGGCTCCGGTATTGCAGACAAAAGCAGCCATCGAAGAAGCAAATCCGAATGTAATCAAGGTTATCATTGATAATGAGGCATCCAGACAAAATGTTTGCCGGTTTTTAGAATCCCGGAACTATGAAACCTCTGTACAAGAGGAGGGAAGCGACTTTCACGTCACAGGGAAGCGTAAAGAGGGTGTTTCTCCTGAAGTTTCAATTGATGAGAAAACAAGAACCGATGTAAAGAGAATCATGGTCATGCTGGCTACTGATCGCATGGGCTTTGGCGATGACGAGCTTGGTTTAAAACTCATGATTAGTTACATCAGGACACTAAAAGAAATGGGATCCGAACTATGGCGGCTGGTTTTTGTGAACAACGGCGTTAAACTCACAATTAAGGGTTCTGAAGTATTACCGGTTCTTCAAGCATACGAAAAGGATGGGCTTCATATCATGGTCTGCGGAACCTGCCTTACCCATTTTGATTTGCTGGATGAAAAACAGGTAGGAGAAACAACCAACATGCTTGATATTGTGACAGCCATGCAACTGGCCGACAAGGTGATTAATATCTAAGGTGCGTTCATCATGATCGAAATAGACATACCTGGTTTTGGTAGATTGCGGCTTGAGCGCCTGATTTTGGATTATAACGGCACGATAGCTGTTGACGGCCAACCAGTTCAAGGGGTAAAAGAACGTTTAATCGCCCTTGCGCGGCACGTCGAAATCCACGTCCTGACAGCAGACACTTTTGGAGGGGTCGAGAAAAAGCTCTCGGATATTCCATGCAAGATACATGTCTTGTCGGTTGAGGCTCAGGATAAAGCCAAAATGGAATATGTAGATAGGCTGGGCGCGGACAGAGCGGTATGCATCGGAAACGGCCGCAACGATGGTATGATGCTAAAAAAGGCGGCTCTTGGCATAGCGGTTGTGCAGGATGAAGGCGCGGCCGTCTCTGCTGTTTTGTCTGCAGACGTTGTGGTAACCGACATATTGTTTGCGCTTGACCTCATCAGCAACCAGATGCGTTTGACAGCTACCTTGCGCTCATGATTTGTGGTTGTATTATTTCAGTATGTTACGAAAACTTTGGACTTTCAAGTCAATCATACCTCAATTGAGCTTTTAGCAGTTAGCTTTTAGCAGTTAGCACTATAATTTCAATATATTGCTAAAGGTCAACATTTCACCCAATGGGTGAAAATCGAATCGCTGGTAACCACCTGAGATAATAAGAGCTAACAGCTAATTGCTAACAGCTAATCGCTCATCTTAGTTAAAAGGGAATAAAAAATGGTAGAAGAAAAAGCAAAGAAGCTTCGCCTTACGGAGACCGTTACAGGTTCTGGGTGAGCATCAAAATTGCCTCCAGGGGACCTGGAGAGGGCGCTTTGCGGGATGGAATTTCCTACTGATCCAAATCTTATCGTAGGTATGGATAGTATGGACGACGCAGGAGTTTATAAAATCACGGATGATATTGCCATTATCCAGACCGTGGATTTTTTCACCCCGATTGTTGATGATCCATACTGGTTTGGACAAATAGCGGCTGCCAATGCCTTAAGCGATGTCTATGCAATGGGCGGTATTCCCAAGACGGCCATGAATATTGTGGCATTTCCGATAAAAGAGATGGATATTTCCATCCTCCGTAAAATCATACAGGGCGGCCTGGACAAGATGAAGGAGGCGGATGTAGTTCTGGTAGGAGGACACAGTGTGGAGGACAAAGAGTTGAAATACGGTTTGTCCGTCACCGGTTTTGTCCATCCTGATCGAATCCTCACAAAGAAAAATCTAACAATTGGAGATCGACTGATACTTACCAAGCCGCTTGGCACCGGGATTGTTAATACAGCTATTAAGGGGGGGCTTGCTTCCAGGGAAGTCATAAAATTTGTTACACATCTTATGGCCGCACTTAACCGCGATGCAGCTCAAATAATGGAAGGCTTTTCTGTTCACGCCTGCACCGATATTACCGGTTTTGGCCTGATAGGTCATGTTGCTGAAATGGTTGTCGGTTCCGACTTTGGAATCGGCCTCTGGTCTGAAAAAATACCGATAATTCCTGAAGCCTTTGATTATGCGGCAATGGGGCTTGTGCCTGCCGGAGCTTATAAAAACAGGGAGTTCCGTGAGTGTATGGTCGATATTTCTCCTTCTGTAAAACAGGCTGTTCTGGATATTCTATACGATCCCCAGACATCCGGAGGGCTGCTGATATGTGTTGATACCAAAAGCGCAGATGATCTTCTCATCAGACTAAAAAATAAAGGTATGGATGCAGCTATTATAGGAGAAGTTTTATCTAAACCAAAGAGAAGAATAGTTATTAAATAGAACTGCAACCGTGAACCGTAAACCGTAAACCGTGAACCGTAAATAGACATATGTTTTTGATAGCCGGCATATCACCGAAAACAATAACCATAGATAATAATCCAGGGATATGTCCTGTTTGCGGGCTTGCTCAGGCATATTATAAAAGAGTGGATCACTATTTTAACCTGTTTTTTATTCCTTTATTCAGGGTCAAAAAAGGCGAGCCTTTTATCATGTGCGAAAGGTGTGAAAAAAATGTAAGTAATTATGGAGAAGGCTATAATCCCTGGTCAGGCGGACAGGATATTAAGTGCAAAAACTGTGGAAAGACCTTAAATAAAGATTTCAAATACTGCCCTTTTTGCGGCAAACTTATTAAGTAACTACTCAGGTTCAAAGTTCTATGGTTCACGGTTCGAGGTTAGAAAGCGATGAAGATATCAAGACAACCAACCGTGAATCCTGAGACATAAACCTTAAACGGTTACGAATTATGAGCAAATCTATTTCTAATAATTTCGAACGCCATGTAGTCCTGGTATCGCCGGAAGTACACTGGAACACAGGCAACATAGGCCGCACATGCCTTGGAGCAAATGCCTTTCTTCATCTTATAAAGCCGCTGGGATTTTCTCTTGAAAGCAAACAGGTTAAAAGAGCCGGTTTAGATTATTGGCCTAAAGTAAAACTTTCTGTATGGGACAATTTTGCAGACTTTAAGAATAAGATAAAACCTCTTAAAGAAGAAGTTGTTTTGTTTACAAAGAACGGGGATAAGCCATTCTGGTCAATGCCATCTTCGGAAAGGCTTTTTCTTATCTTTGGTTCTGAAACAAAAGGACTACCCCGATCAATCCTGTCCATGTATAAAGACGCTACCTACCATATCCCCATATCAGACGAGATAAGATGCCTCAATCTTTCTACCGTGGCAGGAATAGCGCTGTATGAAAGTCTTCGCATACTTTAAGGAACGGGGACGAAACGGGCTAAAGCGATAAAAAATATTCACTAACCGGCAAATAAGTTAAGTGTCCTATATTTGGTATATTTGGGGTCAGACCTTGATTATTTCATTTAGTTTTTTATAAAACCTCTTGATCCTGCAATTGTCACTTGTTTTTAATTGCACGTTAACATGACTGACTCTCCGGCTAACCGATGAATAGGTAATATTGAACAATTCCCCAATTTTTTGATTACTGCATCTGCCTGTCTT
>DAOUSD010000323.1 GCA_030627405.1 Deltaproteobacteria bacterium | reverse complement strand
TAATAAGGCTTTCAATAACTCTTTTGTTAGCTTTTTTAAGATCCACTCGTTCACAAAAATCAAACAGAGAAGAAAATTTTCCCTCTTTTCTAACATCTATTATAGATTCAATAGCTCCTTCCCCGACATTCTTAACAGCAACCAGTCCGAACCTGATCTTCGAACCTATCACCGTAAACTCCTTGTCGCTTTCATTTATATCAGGAGGAAGTACTTGTACGCCGTGATGCCGGCATTCGGCTATATATTTTACTACTCCGTCAATTGAGTGAATCTCGCTGGTAAGCAGCGAAGCCATAAACTCAACAGGAAAATGCGCTTTAAGAAAAGCTGTCTGATATGCAATAAGCGCGTAAGCTGCGCTGTGAGACTTGTTAAATCCATACCCTCCAAATTTTTCAATAAGATCAAACAGTTTTTTGGCTTTCTGGGATTGGATGCCCCGTTCAGTGGCTCCCTTTATAAAACGCAGCCTTTGCCTGGCCATAATTGCAGGTTTTTTCTTGCCCATGGCTTTTCTTAAATCATCAGCTTCAGACATGGAATAGTCAGCAACAGATGCCGCAATTCTCATGACCTGTTCCTGATACACGATAACTCCGTAAGTTTCCTTCAGTATAGGTTCAAGCTCCGGCAAAAGATACACCACAGCTTTTTTTCCATGTTTTCTTTCCACATAATCGTCAATCATCCCGCTTTCCATGGGGCCTGGACGGTAAAGAGCTACAAGCGCTATAACATCATCAAAGCATTCGGGCTTTAACCTTACAAGGAGATCTTTCATGCCGGAACTTTCCAACTGGAACACTCCGACGGTATCACCCGAAACAAGAAGCCTGTATGTATCAGGATCATCCAGATTTATATTTATAAGATCCGGAGGGGTGCCGCCCTGTTTGGCGATAAGAGATAGAGTATTTGCAATAACGGTAAGGTTGCGAAGCCCAAGAAAATCGAATTTTACGAGCCCTATCTTCTCGACACACTTCATATCGAACTGTGTCAGAACCTCCCCTTTTTTACCCTTATACAGCGGCAAATACTCCACAAACGGCTTGTCGGAAACAACGACGCCGGCGGCATGAGTTGATGCATGACGGGGAAGTCCTTCCAGAACGCGGCAGACCTTCAGCAAATCGTCAATTTCCGGTTTTTCTTCTGCAATTGACCTAATCCTGGGCTCCTGTTTCAGAGCATCATCCAGACTGATATTCAAAACATCAGGGACCATTTTGGCTATTGCATCTACTTCATGCAGAGGGATATCCAGAGCACGTCCCACATCACGTATCACGGCCCTGGTCTTTAGTTTTCCGAACGTAATAATCTGGGCTACATAGTCACCACCGCCATATTTTTTAACCACATACCTGAATATTTTCTCCCTGCCGTTTATACAGAAATCAACATCAATATCAGGCATGCTTTTTCGGCCCGGGTTAAGAAAACGCTCAAAGATTAAACCATGTTCTATTGGATCCAAACCGGTTATTCCAAGAGAATAGGCAACAAGGCTGCCTGCTGCCGAACCTCTGCCTGGACCAACAGGGACATTGTGTTTTTGGGCGTAGTTGATGAAATCAGCAACAATCAAAAAGTATCCGGCAAAGCCCATGGAATTTATGGTTGAAATCTCGCTCTCTATACGTTCTTTATACTGAGTTTCGTCAATCTCAGGATTTTTTTCCTTAATATGCTTTATTTTTTGATTATATCCATCCCTGGCTTTCTTTTCAAAAAACTCTTCAGCAGTCTGTCCTGATGGGGTTTCAAATTTTGGGAAGTGATAAGATTTAAAATCAAAATCAACCTTACATCTTTTTGCTATACTGACTGTATTTTCTAAAGCTCCCGGATAGCTTTTAAAATCATTGTGCATCTCTTCTCTTGATTTGAAATAAAGCTGATCGGTTCCAAATTTGAAGTGATCCGGGTCATAAAGAGTCTTGCCTGTCTGTATACACAGAAGAATCTCATGAGCTCGAGCATCTTCTTTGTCAAGATAGTGGCAGTCATTGGTCGCAACCAGAGGAATTGAGAGCCTTTCACTCATGTCAAGGAGGGCATTGTTCACTTTTTCCTGTATAGGGAGCCCGTTATTTTGAACTTCAAGGAAAAAGTTATCCTCACCAAAGATGTCAAGACAGGTACGCGCGGCCTCATCAGCCTCATCCAGCTTGTTCTCACTGATAAGTCCTGGAATTTCACCGTGCAAACAAGCCGAAAGAGCAATGAGCCCTTTACTGTGCTCTCTTAATACATTCTTGTCAATTCGCGGCTTATGGTAAAAACCTTTGAGTTGAGCAATTGTAGCCAGTTTGCATAAATTACGGTATCCTTCAGTATTTTCAGCCAGAATGACCAGGTGGGAAAGCCCTTTATGATCTAAAACGGTTTTATCACTAAGGTTACGCGGTGCAACATAAAATTCGCATCCTATTATCGGTTTGATCCCTGCCTTACCGGCCTTTAAAAAAAATTCAAGAACTCCGAACATAGTGCCATGATCGGTAATGGCTACGGAATCCATTCCAAAATCAATTGCACGTTTTAAAAGGGCATCAATCCTTATTGCACCGTCCAGGAGGCTGTATTGTGTATGGACATGAAGATGAACGAAAGGGGGAACGGTAAGAGTCATTTTAACCTAAGATGAGCAATTAGCTCTTAGCAATTAGCGGTTAGCTCTTATTATTTCGGGCGTTTACCAGCGATTCGATTTTCACCCATTGGGTGAAATGTTATTATTTAATAACGTCTTGATATAGTTTGACTAATAGCTAAAAGCTAATGGCTAATCGCTCATTTTAGGT
>DAOUSD010000002.1 GCA_030627405.1 Deltaproteobacteria bacterium | reverse complement strand
ATTTGTGTCTGTTTTGACCAGCCGAATCGCCGGATACGTGATCCGTATGTCCGGTGGTGTGGGAGGGGCGCTCAGCGATGGGTGTCCCTATCCCTATATATTTCGGTGTTATCTTTGAAATGCTCAATTAAACCTTCCTCGAAAAATGTTAAAGCATCAATGATAGATAACTTACAGACTATAGTTTTCTTGCCTTTGAAGCTGATGGATGTACCACCACCAACCATGTGGTGGACGAGTTCTGCCTCGTGTACGAACTTTGAGCGTAGTTCGTATAGAAATTTTGCGAGGCTTTCAATAGAAGGGTCTGTTCCTCGAACCTCCAAACGCGAAATCAGTGCATCTTGTCGTACAGGACTGAGTGCCCTGAAAAAGGCAATGCATTTTTTGATTGAGCCGTAATCCGTCTTGTACCTTTCATAGAATGGATCAAATGCTTTTTTGTCAGTTATTGGAAATGGAATCGCGGATTTTTGTCTGATCAGAAATTGATAGAAATCTATGAATTTCTCATTTGAGAGGGATTCTATTAACGAAAATATTCCTACATACTTATAAGTGATTGTAAGATAATCCACAATTCTGTCCGATCCTGGAACGTCGACCATCCAGTCACCACGCTTTACCAGAAACAAGTAAAAAGATGTCGTTCTCAGGAACAGACTTTTTTGATCATCTCCGTTTATTGAGTCGAAATAGCTATTAAAATCTTCACGAGAATCGAAGTGGTGACCGACGGCGAGAAATGCATATTCGAGGAACTTTTCTTTCGCTTCGAGATAGCGTAGATCCTTTGTTGTGCTTTGCATTGCTTTTCCTTTTAAAAATATAACGGCAAGGTCACCGGCACCGGAAGCCAATGATGACCTGGCAAAAGCGAAGTTTTGCTCTGAAATGGCAAAAGCAAAAAATGCCCCGGCTTCTGGTGTCGGGTGCAGCGCCATGTTATAAGCTCTTTATCTGGACAGTGAAGAACCGAAAGTCTTTTGATTTTTGTTTTTTGAAATCTCCTTCAGCAACTGGTAATCCTTCCTTGCGGGCGATGGGATAGAACTTAGCATATGACTCCTTATCAAATGCATACGCCGCACCAAGTTGCAGGCCTCTCAGAATTTCACCAAACCTGGTCTTTTTAATGGTGTTTTTCTTCCACCCATCAGGATCAATTTCTGCGATGTAGTCACACATAGCACGTTGGGAACCAGAAATTACACAAGCTTTGCCAGTGCAAACAACTTCTGTGGGAGAAGCATAGGCAAAGTATCCAATTACCTTACTATAGCGATCTGACATATCTCTACTTTCTCTTTCTTAGCTTATAACGGCAAGGATGAGCTGACACAAAAGCCGCCTAATGTTTTGAATTTACTGAAAATCGGCTCGGCTTTTGTGGTCAGCTCAATCCTTTTGTTAGCAATATTTTTCTTATTCACGCCAATGCTCAGGCTGATTTAGCACATCTGCACATATAATCTTGCCACTTACGCTACCAATCACACCGGGACGAAGTTCTTGAACCATCCACGCATTAGCGTGTTCATTTGGAATTGGGTAAGATGCTTCAAATCCAAGAGCACCTGCTGGCTTGAATCCATGGCGTGGATAGTAATCAGGATGCCCGAGTACAAATACCAGCGCAACCCCCGATTCTGACAATAACCTCAAGCCCTCTTCAATAAGCTGACCACCGACACCTTGACATTGGGCATCAGGAAGAACTGCAAGTGGAGCAAGTATCGCAGCCGATATTGATTCTTTTGAATCAGTGATACGTGCTTTTGTGAACAGAATATGCCCAATTGTTTTATCATCATTAACAGCAAGAAGGGACAAAAGTGGCATGGCAGTCGGATCAATTAACAATCCATTTACAAGACCTACAATCTCAGGGCCTTTTTCATTGCCGAATGCTTGTGTTTCGACATCCAGTACATCTTTTAAATCTGATTCAGTCGATTTTCTTATTTTCAATTTTACTCTCCATGTTTTCTGTGTTGCTAACGACCAGCATAAGCAGCGGGAAAAGCGCTAGCTTTGACCGTCTACCTTAATGCTGAGGTTATGCATTCAGCTTGGTTAACAGAAGCTTGTTTCCAAAATTCACTCACTATGTGGAGATCCTTCTGCTAAATGCCTGTCAACCCTATCACGTAGCTCTAAATAATTTGAAATATTTATTGATTCTTCTCGGAGAGAGTTGACTTCTTTCTCCAAATAATTTCCGCCCTCCAGAAACTGAACATTTCTTTTGACAACATTCAAAGAAACTGGCGCTATGTTTCTTATCAGTAACATACATTTAAGGGCCTTTATGGCTAAAGGTCTAAGTTCTTCTTTAGATAGTCCAGCTGCAAGAAATATATCTGCCGTTCTAAGATATGTCAGGCTTGTGTCAAAAGCTCTCAATTGGTTGGTTATGTCTGTTAGGCCGACTCTTGCAGTAATATAATACAAAATATCTTGCCTTCCCCCCATCATAAGGGTTTTTATGAGTGGAATCCTTCCTGAAGCTACCAGTGTAGCCATAAAAAAAACAGAAAAACCTGCGAGTACTGCACCAATTATGTCAAGCTTTGTATTCTTTTTGGGGCTATCTTCTGATCTGATTTTTCCGAGCGTTTCTTTACTGCGAAGATTAAATGCCACATTAGTATCTAATGCTGGCATTAATAGCATTGCTGAAATGATAAAGGATTCGGTTGGATGGAGGTTGTCGGCATTTACTGAAAGGGTATCATTTAACAGATCGGTGGATGGTTTTATACCGGAAGCGTCTTCAATTTTAAATTGCTCAATCTGTCCATTAGAGACCCTTAATTCAGCATGAATATTACTGAGAGCTTTTTTACCACTATTCCGTACTTCAACAGAATAGATCTTCCTTATCTTGCCTTGTATATCAAGTCCAGGGCCATCGACGACATTATAAGCTAACTCAGATTTTGGTTCGGTAATAACGTCATAGATTTTTGGAGCCAATGAGAAAAAACCAGCTACAAGAGCAGGTATGATTGCATAAAGGAATACCCTCTTGAATTGAGGCATGATTATGACCTCCTGTTAATATGCATAACGTTGCTTTTCAGCGGGCGCGGCTTTTTGCGATCCGCTGCAAAAGCCTTGTTAGACGCGGTTCTATATTTCACTTGTGTCTCTCCGTTGAAAGGATCAGTTTCCATAGAACGCCCTGAGCACCGATTACGATTTCACGACAGCCTACGTAATCGTCTTTGGCAAGTTCATCAATGTGTGCTGCCCTGTTTCGATAGCTCGAAGTAAGGTCAGTCAACACCCGATGGAGTCCCTTAGGTTCCATGAGCCAAGTTGAACCAGTCCACTGCCCGGTAAGCCGAAGAAAACACCTGATCAGCTTACTTGTTTGGCGTCGTTGTTTACTGTGAATGACCGTCTGCAGAAAATGTGTAAAAAGGGGTCAGGTCTGCCTTTGACCCTTATTAATGCTGTCTTGTATTTTTCCTATCTGTCTTTTAATTTTTCTGTCATATTTTTTGAGCCTCGAAACTCTTCGTAATATGCTGCTTACAGTACTGTATGCTTTGATATTAAACAGTTCGCCTATGTTATTAAGCTGAAGTTTCACCGAAATCAAAGCATAATTATCATGCAACCATGCGTAGCAGCACGTCAATGAAATATTTTTTCAAGGATTTGGGGTGCCTCGGGCAAACAGCATCAAAATCCTCATTCAGTGCGGCTTTGGCTATAATATGTCTAAGGTCAGAAAAGGCAAAACTGTTACGACCTTTGACTTTATGCCGACGTTCCGGGATATCTGCAAGACGTGCGCCATAAATCCAAATAATAGTAGCAGCCATCATTGAAAAATTAATGTGATTAATGACAGCATGAGCATTACGGGTTTGACTTTTACTGCTGCCAATCTCCTGCTTGATTTCTTTGAACCCTGATTCTATTTTCCATCTGGCCCCATAATATTCGATGATCTGTTTAATTGACAAATCCAGATCAGTGGAAAATAGTGCGACCCATTGGGTTTTCCGAAATACCCATACTACCCGGATAGGGCACTTGAGTGTTTTTAGCATGACCACCGTTGAATAAGTCATGACATCACGATAATCGCTATAAAGAAATACCCGAAGTTTTGAAGCTTGTTCTTTGAAAATAGCAGCCATTTCACTACATGAGCCCAAACGATTTCCATATTTACGTGTTCTTCCACGTTGCCCCGGCTTTTTTTTGGGTGCCATAGAATATAGCACAATATTGGAGCGTAATCGTGAGAGCAAATTAAACAGGTTGCCAATATGATTTCGGGCAGGTTTGAATAACCCATTATTGCCAAACCAGCTATCACAAGTACACAAAACTTTAGTCCCGTCAAAATGATGAGCTAATTGAACCAGCATATCAACCGCTTGTTCCAGTTTTGTTTTAAATGAGACTGTTTTCCCAGGAATATTCATGTTGCCTGACTTTGAGGTAAGAGCTTTTTGCGGCAGATAAAATCTATGTGCAAAAGGCAGACATGCCCAACGTCCTTTTATGAATGTAAGCAAGCCAACGAGAACCACATTCTGCGCCCAAGGGTATTTGCTCTGGTTTGACTTTGCGGCATGGTCAAAAATATGCGAACAGCCAAAAATTTTTTTGCTGGTTTTAGGGTTGATAAAATCATCAAGAGCGACTATCAATCGTCCATCGGTTAGAGGGTCTGGAATAGAATCCCACAATTTTGGCCAAAGTTTATCCCAGGGAAGCTTGGTTGATGCCATGAACGTATAGAATTTACGTTTATTGATATTGATTCCAAAAAAGGTATGCATACAACGAAGAATGTTCGATGAGATAGAGCTGGTAAAAGGGATAATGAATGAAAGCAGGGCATAGACGAACCATCTACTGCGTTGGTTGCCAAGGTTACTTGATGAAAACTCATTTTGAAGTGGCCTAAGGACATTGTGTAAGATAAACATGAAATTTCACTCCTTTTGGGTTTAATTTTAGCAGGTTATCTGCTATATTTCATACCACAAAAAGGAGTATATCGCAAGCAATAAAGCGATATAACTTATTGAAATAATAAGAAATATTGGCACCAAAATTGAAATTCATTTTTCGTGCCAAATAGTGATTTTTTTAAAAATAAATAATTTGATCTAAAAACTGTTGGAAAAACGGTGAAACTTCAGTTATGTAAGTACTTATTACTTTCCCAATTGGTCATCATTACATTCTCTGATAAAACTTCCCTAGAAAAGTTTAGAAATGACATTACCAAATCGTTCCTGTATTGCTTTGGCAAAAATGTATGCAACTTACGGGCTGTTTCAGCAATACCTTTACGATTTGTAGCATACAGTGATTCTGGATATCCTATTTCTTTCATTTCTCTAAATATCAAACCTATATCTTTATCCTTTTCTCTAATATACCATCTTGAGTGCTTAATTGACTCATTAATACCATTTACATCATGAATCTGGAATTCACCATCCAACAATAATAATAAACTATCTAACATATTAAAAGACATATCTGTATTTGTTAATCCTTGCTTCCACAGATAGACTTGAAAGTTTACAGCACCCTCAATTAATTTTTTTGAGGATAGAATATCACCTTTTTTCACTAATGATTTTATAACGTTTAATACAACATCATCATTATTAAACCGCTCTTGGATTATAATTTTATTCGGTTTCAACAAGTAACTCAGAAGTTTACGATTTATATTGAGTGACAATGTTGATACACAATTTGGAATTACCCTTGTGGGAAGTCCTTTCATAAGACCTTTTTTAATACTTATCTCATATGCATTTATAGATAATTCACATGACTTTTTAATCTGTTCGATATTTTTAGAACTATGAGATGCTGCAATAATAAATTTTGCTTTTTGTCGTAGCCAATTGATAGCCCGATAGTTCTGCAAACGTGCGGTTAAAATGTCAGCGTATTTATAAAAAATATTTTTGTTGATAAATTCCAAGTCTTGAGGATTTCCAACGTTGAGTGGTGGAAATATTTTTAGAACGATGCTTTTGGTATTATCACCAAAAATATGGGCGGAGGAACCCTCACCTATTTTACTGAACTCCATTTTCGAAAGTCTATTAATAATTTCTGTATCAGGAATGTTTACGTCAAAAAGGCCTTCCATCTCTTATCTATCCTCGAAATAATAATTAAATACTTCGGCTACATAATGAAAAGAGTGTCGTTTTATCGGTACTCTGGTTTTTGGGAAACCACAACTAGGAATGCGCCTAACAAAGCATCTATGCTAGTACATTCCTTTATTCTAAACAATTTCTTATCAAACACATTCTTATACCTCTTCGGAGCAAGTATAGAAAACAATTTGAGCCATAGAATGAAAGGAGATAAGACAATTGCACTCTTAGACCAATGTGTGGAACGAATCAACTCACATTTAAACCCAACACTATCTATTCCGCTTAGTACATTTGCTAATGTCATAGGATATCGGAAGCAACTTGCAGGATTTTCTACCTCTGGCGAACAAATGCTTGGAGGGCCAATAACATTCCAAGTTACTGATCCAGTTAGCAAAAACAACAAACGACGACGCAAATCGCTATTATTGGGGAAAGAAATTATAAGATGTCCAGCTGGTTTTAGAATACGGGCGAATTCTTGCATTGCTCGACCTCGTGCCCAAACGCGCTGAAGACCGTTAAGGCATACAACCGCATCAAATGTATTGTTGTCATATGGTAGTTTATCATTTAGGTCTACAAAATCACAGGAAATGTCCGACAACTTAAACTGTTTAGGATACACATCCCCAGCTACAACTTTGTAGCCCTTTTGAAGAAGTGCACTAGAAAATACACCCTCACCAGCAGGGCAATCTAATACATGTATGGCTTTTATTTTCTCCAGAAATTCAATAGCAATTTTGAAAGCATTTGGAGGTGATCCTATAGCTTTTGGTTCAGTAAAACATTTTTCCATTTGATTTCCTATATGCACTTTTTTTGAAAATTAATTCTGTATAATACGATTGAATTTCCTTTATCTTGATAGACCAATCATATTCTCTATTTATTAGCGATCTCGCATTTTTTGACATTTGTATATATGTTTTTCTGTCTTGCAAAATATTGCAAATCTTATCAGCCATAGCTTTATAATTCCCAGGTGGTACAAGAAAACCGTTTACGCCATCCTCTATTACTTCCTTGTTGCCCCCCACATCAGTAGCAATTACAGGAATAGCTGATGCCATGTATTCAAGAATCGAGTTTGAAAAACCCTCTGAATCAGAGCATATCACACCGATATCAAAAATAGACAAGTAAGGCTTTACGTCCTCTTTTTGGCCCACAAAATAGATCTTATCTTTTAATCCCGAATTCTCTGCCTGGCTTTCTAACACGCATCGTAAATGCCCATCCCCGACGATGATAAATGACACATCCCTATTTTCGCGGAGGACATTTTTCGCAGCATGTATGAACAAATCGACTCTTTTCACTTTTCGGTTCAGATTTGCGACAATCCCAACAACACTTTCACCGTGATTTATACCAAGCTTATTCTTAATCATTGCAGCATCATGCTTATTCTGAAATGGTTTTAAATCTATTCCGTTATGAATAACATCGATCTTATGGGCGGGAATGAGTTCATGTTTTGTAATATTTTCCTTTATTGCATACGAATTCACCAAAAATCTATCAGCAAGCTTATTCAATCTTCTAAGAACAAACACCAACTTCGGAGTGTACCAAAACCCCATATCCCTTCTGCAGGATATTATTCGTTTCACTCCACCAAGCTTAGCTGCCAGTATACCGAAAACATTTGCATCAAAAAAATAGGTCTGAACTATATCGACTTCGCGTTTTCTTAGACAGGATAGCAAGGAGCAAAAAGCCAAGGCTCCGTTGCTACTTATCAGAGAAGAGACGTCAAGCATTATCTTTTCGCATTGCAAGTCAATCTCAGAAAAATACCGCGAGGGCCTCAAGCAGATCAGTAGAATTTCAAATTGATTCTTATCGATAAGTTCAATTGTGCTGACCAACTGTTTCTCAGTACCACCGATATTTAGCTCATCTATTATATAAGCAATTTTGATCTTCTTTTGCATCTAATCTAAACCGTTTTCGAACCAGATCTTACCATATCGAAAAGCTCTTTTGCATGTGCAGGTCTCAGCCTATGGATATTCTTAAGACACCTAGTTATGTTTGATGACAAGGTCTTATATTTTTGCACTAAAGAGTAACGACGCCAAAACCTTTCATAATTAGCCATATAATACTTCTCCGATAGTTTATTTATCTTCTCTTTAAGAAACTCATTGTCAGTTATTAAGACCGGTTGCAGATTCTTTGAGATTAGACAGGGGGTGGACTCAATCTGTTGTATCCCAGTTTTATCCAAAGAAACAGTTAAAATAATTGATTCCCTGTTGTTATTATTGAGTCTAACAGCCGAGCACATTTTTTTACCAGCTTCATTCATCCAGAACCAGTGTATATCGGAAAAGATGAAATTTCCCAGGCTGTATGCTACATAGCCGTTCTTGTATTTCTCTATCCCCTGAGGTACGTGCGGATGATGACCGAGGATTAAATCTACGCCAAAATCAATTATGTTGTGTGCAATATCAATCTGGTTAGGTGAAGGGTAGCACCAGTTTTCTATTCCCCAATGCAAAGATACAATAGTCACATCAACTAACTTTTTTAGATGTGTAATATCTTCCCTGATGTAACTCTGTTTTAGTGGAGCTATTCCTTTTTCATTGTCGGAAGCGTAAAATGGAGAATCAATAACCACGTCACAATAACCGAGGAATCCGATTTTTACACCCTTGGTTTCTAAAATCGCGGGCTTCCTTGCTTCCTTAATATTCCTCCCGGCTCCGAAGTAGCTAATATTGAACTTATCTAAAAATTCAAACGTATCATAAAAGGCTTCTTCCTTATAATCGAGGATATGGTTGTTTGCGAGGGATAAAACGTTAAAGCCAGCTTCTTTCAATCCTTCCACATAATGAGGATTTGAGCGCAAACTGCACTTCATGGGAAATGTTTCTCCCCTAATAGAAAGCGGAGCTTCCAGGTTGCCGAAAACAATATCATGACCCTTGAGAAAACCCCTGACATGATCAAAGGGATAATGGGACCCTTCCGTTTCAAGCAAGTTGTCATAGTCATGGGTCAAGGCAATGTCACCCACTGCCGCCAATTTTACGACTTTATCGGTCATTGTATTGTTTGGTCTCTCACAATTACAGTTAACGTGAATAGAATCGTAACACAAGTCCTTTTAAGGCAAAAGGCATTTTGTAAATAAATATTTGCCTGATTTTTCAGGAGGTATTTCGTTGACAGTATCAAAAGTCACTCTCATCTTTTCACCAAAGAGTCTTCTGACGGTGTTCTCTTGATATTCTCTAATCTCCTGCGTTGGAGGAGGATCAGGAGTCATTCTTATGATCAAGTGATCAAGCTGATCCTGAATTATTTGTACCTGGCCAAGTAGTCCCGGCGCCTCATCAACCAAATACAATACCAGGGAACCTGCCGTAACGCATTTCATGTCTGGCGTATAAAAAATGTCTGATGTCCTTCCCGCTACCTTCTTTAAAAGTGGAAGCCCTCTCCCACAGGGGCATTTTTCATCTGACAATATCCCCATGTCTCCCATTTTATATCTGATTAGCGGCATCCCATAGTTTAAAAGATCTGTGACAACAATCTGGCTCATTCCATCTTCAAAGGCATCAGGATTCGCTGGCTGAACCGCTTCTATATAAAGAGATTCCGCGTTAATGTGCATACCATTGTGAAACTCACATTCCTGTGCCAGAGGGCCAGCCTCCCTTGACCGGTAGGAATCAAATACATCGCAGTGAAAAGCTGATGAAATCAATCTGCGCTGGTGATCGTACAATGGTTCCCCAGTTGTAATTACACCTTTCAGCTTTATGTCGTCGATATTGTTATCTCGTATATATTTTGCTACCTCGTAGATAGGGCTTGTAAAGGCTCTTATCATTACAGGTCTTTTTCTGAGCAAAAGATTCACATAATTCGAAATCGATTCGTCATCCAATATTGCGGCTGGAAAAACAATCTGCCTTCCAAAAAGTTCGTTTTTGATTTTCGCCTTTTGGGTCCAGTGCCCCACATAATCCTGCTGCGCGGTCCAGACAAGTCCCATCCGCTGCCCAAAATCCCAACCCGCCCATTTTTCAAACCGGTAGAGAGCAGCCTCTTTTGGGGAAAGACAGTCATTGTCGCGATAGAATTTCATCTTAACACCCGTTGTCCCCCCTGTCTCTGAAAAGTGAAGCTCGGATTCTTTGTAGCATTCGGAAATTAACAATTGAAGATTATCCCGGATTTGCTTCTTTGTAAGAAAGGGAATTTGTGAAAGTTCACTCAAATTAGTAAATCCAAATGGATCAAAGCCTGCATCATCGAATCGTTTTTTGTAAAAGTCAGTATACTGATAAGCATGAATCAAAAGCTTCTTAACCCGATCGAACTGCAATTTCATGATTTCTTGCCTTGGCCAGAATTGGCTCACTTCTAGTCGTTGCAGATGCTCGTATAAACGAGGCAGTCCGTCTCTTTTTGCAATGAGTGGAAAAGAAATATTCTTAACAAAGGCACTGTGGAGCGACATCATTACCCTCTCATAATAGCAGTCTTTGGAAAATTGAAGAACATATTCATATTGACCAATCCAGATTTTGCCCCAGAAAGATAATTGGGGAGACAAGATAGGATATCTTAATGACCTTGTACGTTAGATCATGTGACAGCCACAGATTCGGACCTGTTCTCAGCCATGTTTTCGACTAGTTTCGATATTGCAATTGAAAGCGCTGCAATGATGTACCAATAAAAAAAGTACAATCCATGAGAACCCAAGGAAATAAATAATCTCACAATTAGAGAGATCTGCAAACCAACTGCAAGCTTATACAAAAAACCATTCTCCATTGACAAGGATTTTAATCTTCGTTTGGAGGCAATTAGATTTAGGAAAATCTGGCGAATCAAAAAAAACCAGGCAACCGTTCCAGGTATGCCCAGGTCTCCAATGACCTGGCCATAAATATTGTGTGATTCCATTGTGAAACTGAAATACTTACCGCGTGCAAATAAAAAGCACCCTGGTCCCACGCCAAGTATATTTCCTTTTCTTAATATCCCAATCCCATGAGTTATTCCAGTGAGACGCCCTTTAGTTTGACTCTCGTCGATTCGACTTGCCGTGGATGTGATGGTCTCGGAGCCTGCAAACAGTAAAACAACTGCTACCGCTGCCATAACAGCGTTTCTTCGCCGGTTCTCTGAGAAGAACACGATTAATGAGCAAAAAACAATAAAGCCCACAACTCCACCTCTGGACCCACTTCCGACTAAAGCGACAATGAATATCAGCAATGGAAAAATCGCCAATATTTTGAACCTCTTTTCACGAACTGACAGGAATAGAAAAAAAGCAATGGGTATCATCTGATTCATGTTGTTTGCCAGTGCTACATGGCCTGCAAGAATTCCAGTCTCAGAAATATAGTTTGTTCCATACATCTGCTGGCTCCCTCCAGTACCTGAAGTAAAGCCATAAAACGGTTCATAGGCAAGATAGGCAAACATCAAAACGAAGCCCCAGACAAATATTTTCAAATCCTGTTCGCTAGATAACGTTGGCAAAAGCATGACGTAAAGAAACAAAACCTTTATAAAATGATAAACCGCATTATCCCATGAGTATTGGTGGTCCCAAGCTACCGTATAAGAAAGGAAGACACACAAGATAAAACAAAATAAATACTTGTTCACGCGATCATAGTTCAAAGATAGCTTGGTCGCAAAATTAGATGAAACAAACAGCCCACACAGTATGAGCAACGCCAAGACCAATTCCCCTTTCATAGCAGCAAAAGCCGGATAATATGAGGCCACTTTGCATTTAACGAGTATCATATATGCTATTACTGCATATACGGGTCTTCTTATACCCATTGCCAGAAGTACGATTGGAACAATTACAGTTAGAATTCTAATTGAATCAGGGGTTGGCATCTATATACTTCTCGCGTTGATTTGAGCGGTTAGAAGTTCCAAGTGACTTCCTTCAACAGGCCCTTATTAATCTGGCTGTGAACACTTGTCCTGTTCAACAAGAAACGGTTTGCATTGCCAATCCTGTTGTAGCCGTTAACCGTGGTAACAGCACAATTATAGCCTGATTGTGTGAGAACTCTTATGACATTGTCGTTTATGTCCTCGGGTTGGCCGTTGGGGTAACAAAAGCTTTTAACTTGAACCTGGAGGTTGTTTTCTATTTCTCTTTTTGAATCCATGAGTTCGTGTTTCAGCCTTTCGGAGGTAAGGTTTGTTAAAATCGGATGAGAGCATGTGTGTGATCCAAAGTCAATTGTGTGCTCCTGCATCTCTTTTATCTGGTTCCATGTTAAAGGCGCGAAATCCGCAACGGCTTGCTGCGGGACATCAACTTTCAAATATGTTGCCAGATTACGCAGGATGTTATCTTTCTCAATATTGCTTATGGTTCGACAATGATTGAATATGGACAATTGGGTCCTGTGCCAGCTCTTGAAATCATCGACCCGAAATTGAATGGTGTCACCACCCAGCGGAAAATCGAATTCATTCAGCTTTGAGTTTTTCAAAATATATTCGAGTTTATTTGACCATAACCAGGATTTATGGGTTATGAAATCAGTGGTAATAAATATTGTGGCAGGGATAGAATACTTTTTCAGGATAGGATATGCGAATGTGAAGTTGTCCTGATAACCATCATCAATTGTTATGATTATTGGATTATCAGGAAGGTCGTCTCTTTTTTCGTTAAGGACTTCAGAGTAATGCTTTAAACTGATAAAATTGTATTTCTTTTTAAGGAATTTAATTTGATTTTCAAAAATACTTTGTTGAATTTTAAAAGGCTCCAGTTTTTGTGAAAACCGATGATACATAAGAATGATCACACGTTTTTTTTGGAATTGTCGCAAGATATCAAAATATTTCAGGTGGTATAGGCTTGATATAATTAGGGGTTTTAGCTGATACATTAGAGTTTCAAAACTATGGTGGCTGTTTTCGCTTTGTAGCGATATTGGATATTTTAAGCAATTATGCCAAAAATCTTTTTTTCACGGTGAGAAACTTCGGCTTGATAAAATCAACTATCTTTTGTTTTTCTTCGACAGTAAAAAAACCAACTCCAAAAAGAAGAACCGGATACAATAAAATAATACTCATTTTAACAACAAAGCTATTATATACTGATGCAAATTCAATCGGTACCGTTAATATATATACAACCGCAGCAGATAGTAATATTTTTCCTATTCGTATAAATTCAAAATGGATTTTATAATATTTACTGCTGAAATAATATGTTAAGGATATTTTATAAATAAACGCAATAAGCGTAGCATACGCGGCGCCAAAAACGCCATATTTAGGAATTAATAAAAAATTCAGAAGTAGAATAAAAAAGCCGTTTGAAAAATTTATGTAGGCCAGATATTTTGTTTTTTTGCTGATCAGAATCCCCATGTTCAAATGATAGTGAAAGGAAAATATTGTTGTTGCTACTACAATAATGGGTACAATTTTATAAGCAGACCAGAACTTCTCATCAGCCATAATCATAAGCAGATCTTTGGTAAGTACAGATATACCTAATCCAGCAAAAAGCATTAAGCAAACAAAGTAAGTGAATATTGTCCCAAAAACTTTTTCTGAGTTTTCCTGTTCATACAATTCAAACCTTCTTGGCTGAAATGTTTGATTGAACGGATCTGATATAAAATTTGCAGGGAGTGCACCAAACCGATAACCAAGTGAATATAAACCTGCATCGGCAATAGAGCAGTACCCTTTTATGAAGAATCTGTCTGACAAGTGTACAATAAATGCGCCGAATTGGGCAGGAATAAGTGGTAAGCCGAATTTCAGCATGGCTTTAATTTTGTCAAAGGAATAACTTAAACCTGTTTTTCTAAGCAGCGGCACTAATAGAATGAAATTCATTATTATTGCAACTGTCAACGTACTTATCAATATGCCAAGCACACCTATTTTGACTATGCATACAAGATAAATATTAAGTGAAATCGCCATTATCATTTTGCTGAAAGATAGTATGATGAATTTCAATGATTGCTGGTTGGCCCTGATATAATTATATGCAATACTATTCAAGGATTGAAACCATAGTGACGCAAAGGAAATAAGGAAATAATAATACAGATCGGGTGAATCTAAAATATATTTTGCCATTGTTTTGGTAGCAAGAGACAGGAACAGTAAAGCAAACAGACCAAAAGCAGCAATTGTTATTACAGCAGAGCTTATAACCTCATTACGGTCTTTGACATCTTTGTATTCAAAATAGAACCTGTATATTGCCCCGGAAATAGCTGTAGCCAGTAGTATTCCTATTACATCCGTTGAGAGGGCGACAAGTTCCTTAACTCCATAATCATGAGGAGTCAAGAATCTTGTATATACTGGGAGCAACAACAAGGAAACAATCCGCTGCATAAAATTCCCCAGACTATATATCAAGGTATGTTTGGCTAAAAACTTTAATTCTTTTGCAAGTTTAAGCATTCAAACTACATTTCCTCTTAACCCGTTTTTTAACTTCATACCAAATAGCTCTACCTGTAATAATATAAAATAATATCGATATAGCCGTGTATACCCAGCGCGGCGAGGATAAGACTTTAATGAGTTGTAATAATTTTTTTATTTTTTTTTGCAAGGCGGCATTTGTAATATTGATACTTTGCTCTATTATTTTATTGCGAGCGATAAAGTACCATTTTTCATTTAATATTCTTTTGTTACGCAATATTTTAGCTATTGAATTTATTTCTTCTATAGCACCATTATCGTTAAGCAACTCTAGCCGATAGTTGCTATTGAGGCGGTAGGGGATGACCTTCACGCTTTGAATGCTGTCCTTTAAAATGGATATTTCCGCCAGATAACTGGAGTTCGTATGTCCTACAAGATTCTGATCCCAAATAAAATTACCAAGGCTGTATACTATCAATCCATCCTTGTAGCGTTCTATTCCCTGCGGATAATGCGGATGGTGCCCCAAAATTATATCAACGCCACTATCAATAAAGAACCTGCATAAATTAACGTCTTTTGGACTTGGAAAAAGCTGATATTCCCATCCGAAATGCAAAGATAAAATCAACCAGTCAACTTTAGGCCTTAATTCATTAATACTTTTCAGTACTATTTTTTTTGTATTTGAGGGGTTATTACTCCATTATCATTAAACCACCAGGCTTCCTTGTCTCTAAAGCCAATAAACCCGAATCTAATACCTTGGGTCTCAAAAACAGCAGGCTTTAAAGCATTTTCTAACGTTAAACCAGCTCCGAATGAATTAATATTATTCTTTTGCAAAAGGTCTAATGTGTCAATGAATGCTTCATGTCCATAATCAAACATATGATTGTTTGCAAGAGACACAACGTTGATATTTGCTTCTTTGATAATGTCAAATGCTTTTGGATTCAACCTAAATACAGGAACCCTGTCTAAAGGGACACCTCTGTTTGAGTATACTGCTTCCAGGTTTGCAAATACTAAATCTGCATTCTGCAAAATAGGTTTTAAATTGCCAAGAATATGCGATGACTTCCCTTGTATTACTTTATTTTCAAGCTTTCTGACGGGACTCGTATCACCACATGCAATAATTTTTATTGTTGTTTTTTGTTTAGCCGTAGCATTATTAGGGGTTTTAAATTCTGTTAAATACCCATTATGGTCTATCACTGTATGTTTTTTATAATCAGCTATTTTTGAACGGTTCATCAATAAATATCCTGTGAAGCAATTCTACTGATAAAAGAGATTTAAATACAACTGAATAATCTTTTCCATTTAACTGTTCTTTGATTAGTCTGCTTAACCTATCATGATTATAAAAACCACGGTTCAAGCTCTTATTATCATATAGGATATCCTGAACAGATGTTCTGAATATTTTGTCAGCTCTAAATTTTCTATTAAAAGAATGTTTGGCATTAAGGAAATCCAAACTCCCCTTTGTTAACCGTTGGGCAGAATACTTTATTTTAAAAATTAAGTTAGCTATTTTTCGTTTTTTGCTTTTCATGCCTCTATTTACCGGTTTACCTGTGAGGTCCCACTCGATTGCCCCGATACCTGGAAACCATGTACAGATCAAATCCCTATAAAAATCAGAGTTAGATCTCAGTTCATTTGGAAGACTAAAAGCAAAGTCAGTCAGTGCGTAATCCGCACCTGGCAGTATAATATCTGTATAACGCTTGAATGCTTTAAAAATGAGATTATGAGATTTGCGGGCTCTGTTAAGGCAGTAAAATTTTAGTGAAACTTCAAGAGGCTTGTCTTGAGGCATAGCATTGATATTTTCATTTATTCTTTCCCTTTTTTTTAACTTAAGCAACTGTGCAAAATCAGGATTAAACACTTTGTCAACCATATAGTCACCCATTACCGAATATCTGCTGACAAAATGTTCGATACCAATTTTTTCAAATCCCTTATTAGGGAAAAAAGCCCAGCCTGATTTAAAAAGGGTATCCATTAAAAAACCGTTTATTAACGCAATCCCAGGATATAATTTACTAATCGCAGTAATCTTGGGAATTAAATCAAGGAAGCCCCATTGCCCATCACTATCTATCAGGCACTCTTCAATGTTTTTGATAAAATCCGAAGGTGGTAATTGGATAAGTTGGAATTCAATTCCAAGACTCTTTGCTATCTGCTCAGCGATGTCGCAATCTTTATTAATTGATTCACCAAATTGAAATGTAAAAGCCTTCATATTTGGTGAATGCTGGACTGCCACAGCAGCAAGAAGGCGCGAATCCAGTCCACCACTCAACATGATACCCAGGTTGTCAAAACCGTTAACAGCATTCTGAACAGCAGACTGAATAGCATTTTTAGCATCATCCAGTATTTTGTTATAATGGTCTTTACAATGATTTACGTCTATCGGATAATCCCAGTATTGATTTATAGTTAAACTATCTTTAAATACTTGGCACGCGGCTGCATGTGGAAGCAGTTTTACATTTTTATAAGGTGTTCGATTATTAAAGACTGTGTTAAAATTGTAAATATCGCATATCCCATCAATATCTACTTTGATACGTCTATTTAAATGTTTTAAGATAGGTTTAATTTCAGAGGCAAACACAAATTTGTTATTATCTTGAAAATAATATATAAATTCATAACCATGCCTGTCGGTATATATGTAAAGCTGCTTATTCCTCTTATCCCAAACAGCATAAGCAAATATTCCTTGAAGTATTTCTACGGTTTCATTCAAATATTTATCAAACAGATAAGCAATAATTCTTGCTTCTGACGTGTTGGAATCACGATTTGGAAAACCAGCTCGTTTTATTAATTCGTCACTATTTGTAAGTCTGCCATTAAAGGATACAACCCAATCATCATTCTCATAAAATTGACCTGAGTGAACATTATTACTATTGCATACACCGAAAGCAAAATATTCAGCATTAATGAAAGTAGCTTGATCATCTATTTGGCCAGGGGACATTGCTTTGAACATAGGAATTAGTTCATATTCAAGCGGTTTGCTGTCCTGCTGATTAAAATAATATATTCCTGCTATACCTGACATATAAGCTTCGCCACTTCATCTGCAATATATGAACTGCTAAAACCATCAATCTCTCCGGAATTTATTGTGTAAATTTGTTTCTGTTGATATGTATTATATTCTTTCTTCAATATTTCACAGATTTTTGAAAGGTTATCATCAATTATATAACCTACTTTCAATTTCGTTATTATGCCGGCAACTTCGCTTTTTTTCGGTCCAATGCACAATATCTTATTTCCCGTTCCCAAATATTCAAAAAACTTGGCTGGTATCTGGCCGAGGCTCCCTTTGCCTGTTGCCTTTACCAGTAGCAACAGGTGTGATCTCATCATGATTTGAATGGCCTCTTTGTGTGGAACCATCCCTTTCATTTCAACATACTTTTCTACACCATAATTATTCACAGACCGCTTCAAATCATCGGCACCTTGGCCTACAAAGAGTATTTGCACTTTCAAGACTTCAGGTGCAATCAATTCTTCAAGTTTTTTTATAGCCTCAAATAGAACATCAGCTTTTCTCAGGCCGTACATACTGCCAATATGGGCAATAGTAAACTTGTTGTACTTTTCTTTTGAAAGGCCTTTATAATCATCTTCATCAAAAGAATTTCTTATGGTAATAAAATTGTCTGTCTTAAATTTCTCTGTTAATTCTTTTCTATGGGTTTCTGTATTGGCAATTGCTATATCTGCGTTCTTGACCACAAGATTCTCAAGCGCTACCAGAATTCTTATTTCGATTTTAGATATAAAATCCGTGGGGTTAATCAAATGAGTCGCTGCTACATTTCCTACAATCGGGTCCCTAAAATCTGCCAGCCATTTCACCTTTGTCATTTTCTTTAAAAAATATCCGATAAGCTGTGATGAATTCGGTGGTGAGGAGATTAAAATTGTTTTGATATGATGCTTTTTTATTATTTTACGGCCATGAAATACCGCAAAGGGTATCCAGAAGATCTGATGATCCGGAATTGTTATTAACCTTAGCAATAAAGATAAGATTTTATTTATATACTTAAAACCTTTTCTGTCTTTATTGTTTTTCTTCCATTGCTGGTATAGCAACCATGGATCTGGGATATACGTTCTGTGGATATTGATATCGTTCGGGAATTTTTTGAGCAGATCATAATCATTTGGAATATCGTCATCAATATTTATACTTAACGCATGTACTTCTACTCCCAGGCGCGACAGTCCTTTACAAATTCTAATTATTCTATATGTCCCGCTGTAGGGTATTGGGGGAAAGGGATATGCTATAATAAGAATTTTCTCATTCATTATTATCTGTTATTTTTTTATAGATCTTTAAAAGTTTTTGCATATAAACATGCCAATTAAATTCATTTACGCATTTTGTCCTGGCATTGATTCCAAGCTTTCTGATAACCATCGGATTATCAAGACATTTATAAATCTCACTTGAAAGCCTTCTTGCATTAATAAGATCATATCTGCTCTTTTTAATTAGCACACCTGTCTCATTGTGTATAACAACCTCAGGCAAAGCCCCCACGCTAAAGGCTATTGTAGGTGTGGAAGCCATAGTAGCTTCTGCGGGGACAAGTCCAAAAGGTTCATCCCACAAAGATGGAAAAAGAAGTATATCAATTTTATTTAGCATGCTCTTTAGCTCATCATGAGAAACATAACCAATTACTTTCACATTGTTTATTTTAGCGATTTTATTCCTTAGCTTTTCTTCATAGATAATATTATCATTAGACTTATTGGTAGTGTGAATGCCGCCTGCGATATACACTTCATAATCATCACGCTTTTTTTCAAGTAATTTTAAAGCATCTAACAGGACAAAAAAGCCTTTGTATCCAACCCAGCGGCTGCAGAATAACAACTGCATCTTTTGTTTGTTTGGGAACTTGTTCTGAATAATCAACTGCGTTATAAAGGACATGCGCCTTTTTGTTTGGTATAAATGGATATCGAGCCTCAGAAAAAATATCCTTTTCGTCTCGGAACCAACCTTCTTTAACCAAAGCTTCAGCCTTTTTAAAAAGCCACTCCGGCACCTCGGTCTGAATCGTTCTCATAAGTTAGTCTCCCTAATTACGATTTTTCAAAGGTTGCAATTTGTAAAACAACACGTGGGTTTTGTTTATGTTTGAAAGTGTTTGTTTTCTGCCCATTTTGAATATATGGATATTACATACCCGATCAATTTACAACAATCGTGACCCCGACACAGCGGGATCTACGCTCCACTTCGTCAGACAGGGCGGGCAATTCGCTTGAAAGCGGATTAAGTTTCAGCACTTTCTTCTGGAAAGTGCTGAAAAGAAAAACCATCCTGAATATCTTGTAAATCCTGTCTAATTTTTAGCTCATATAGGTCTTGATGGATTGTACTATCCTTTCTGCGGTATGGCCGTCCCATAATTCAGGGACTGAAAGCTTTGTATCTCTTTCGGTGATTATAGTTTCAACAAAAGCTTCAAGATTATCTATTGTGCATAACGTGTTTGTACCCTGATCAACAGTTATCGGTCTCTCAGTATTGGGACGCATTGTTAGACAGGGTATGCCAAGATAAGTAGTTTCTTCCTGGATGCCCCCTGAATCCGTTATAGCAAGCCGGCAGTTGAAAACCAGATTCATGAAGCGGATGTAATTTATTGGCTCAACAAGAAATATGCTTTTTGCTTTTTCTAAAACATTTATCAATCCAAAATTTTCAAGATTTTTTCTTGTTCGCGGATGAACAGGAAAGATCAAAGGAAGTTTTTCAGATATATTTATAAAAACATCACAAATAGATGATAACACTTCTATGCTGTCCACATTAGAAGGACGATGCAGAGTAATTAAACCATAGGCATTTTTATTTACATCAAATTCCTTAAAAACAGCCTGTTCTTCAATTTTGTTGCGAAGCATCTCAAGAGAATCGATCATAATGTTTCCAACACATTCGATATTCTCTTTTGATATCCCTTCCCGAAGTAGATTTTCATCACCATCAGGAGATGGCGTCCAAAGAATATCTACCAAAGAATCGGTTACAATTCTATTAATCTCTTCCGGCATGGTACGATCAAAGGAACGCAAGCCAGCTTCGAGGTGGGCTATCAATGGCCGTTCAGGGTTATTTGGGTTTATTGGGTTTATTGGGTTTATTGGGTTTATTGGGTTAGTTGGGTTAGTTGGGTTGCTTGAGTTGCTTGAGTTTATTGGGTTACTTGGGTTATATGATATTTTTGAAGCTGACAGGGTGCAGGCCATAGTTGAATTGACGTCACCTACTACAATGACCAGGTCAGGTCTATGTTCCATTAGCACTTTTTCGTAGGCAATCATCACTTTTCCTGTTTGTTCTGCATGACTGCCGCTGCCTATGCCGAGATGAATGTCAGGTTCGGGAAGTTCCAAATCTTTAAAAAACGCATCTGACATATTCAAATCATAATGCTGGCCAGTATGAACAATAATCGGTTTTGCCCAATCTTCCTTTTTTAAGGCATGATAAAGAGGAGCAATTTTCATGAAGTTGGGCCTTGCTGCTGCTATAAGATGTATAATCATAGTATATAATGGAATGGATTAAATTTATATTTTTAATTTTGGACAGGATTTTCAGGATATTTTTCTTTCACTGCTTTAATTAATGATTCAACGATTATTCTTTCAAGGTCAAGTGAAATTTCAAGGGGCTCAAGGTTATAGTCATTTTCATAAACAAAACTTGGGTTTTCTTTGTATGCATAGTGATGCCAGACAGGTGAAAACTCTGTAATTAAAAAATTATTATCACTCATAATAAGATCAAGATTTAACCATAATGCTTTGAGATCTTTTGCAAGTCTTATGGATAATTCTTGTGCTTCTTGAGGTATTTTACTCCATACACCTGTTCCACCACCATCAATATTCATTTTCCACATATCTTCATTTGCTTGTAATCTCCAATGTCCTTCAACAACCTTGTAATTACCAACAACAGTTTTAAGATCGCGGTCAATTGTTACAAACTTCTGTGCCAAAAGAGGTGGAGATAAAAAAGGATAGTTGGATCTTTTTGCTTTAATTAGATGATAATAGAATATTCTTTTGCTAAGCATATTCCAAAAATATTTCGCGGACTTCAGGTTAAACAGGTTCAAGGTGGAAAGATTGTAGTATTTATGCAACTCTTTTTTATTATTTATCCTGAACACAGAACCGCCGCCGGCTCCATATCTGTTTTTGATCACCATAGGATAACCCAGCTTTTTATCTGCAAAATCCACTGATTTTTCAGAAAAAAGCGGGATAGTTTCAGGAATCGGATAACCATGCTTTGTCAAAAACAGATACTGTCTATATTTATCATTGTAATACTTTATTATTTGAGGAGCCGGATAGAATTGAGCCCTTGGAAATTCAGAGTGAATGAACATTAAATTATCATATACTTCATGAAGGGCCAGAGGATGATTTGATGAGTATTTAAATGATGGATAGTAAATGATAAAATCAATATTACTGTAATCAAAGTCTATCCATTCATGATCTTCAAAATCTAAAATTGTGGTATCAACACCGAATTCGGATAGCTTTTTCAGGAAGGAAGAAAATCTTTCGTCTGATTTAAAAAGAACGGCTTTGAGGTTACTTGGGTTACTTGGGTTACTTGGGTTTGTTGGGTTCATTGGGTTAGTCCTTACAATTAATGACGAACTGGTTTCCATGTTACAATCTGTTTTTTTCTGAAAAAGTCTATGATTCCCATTATAGCTGCAAAATTTACCAGGCTGAAATAATAAGGCACGGTTAACGCTCTGAATTTTACGCCAATGCGTTCTGTAATCCACCCAAAAGCAGCAGCAACAAAAAAGAGTATATACATGGTTAAAAAAAATTTAAAAAACCAATGGCCAGTTAGGGCCAAACAGGCCAGACCGTTTAAAATCACTAAAGGGCCGACAAACCATCTCAAGACTTTATGGAAAAAAATTTGGAACGACAGGACAGGATGCCTTATTGGATTCAATAATACCATATATGTCGAAATACCAACCAACCCTCTAAGTACAATACGACGACGTGTAGAAAATTCATGTTCTGTCCTCGTTGTAGGATCTTCATCTACCAGGGCTTCGGGCTCCAGTATAACTTTCCTCCCCTGATCAAGAACTATCAGAGGAGTCATCAGGTCACTGATAACATGATGCCCCAAAGGAACATAGCAGTCACGCCGAACAGCATATAATGGGCCATCAACACCTATCAGGCTGCCTATCCGTGATTCCATTTCACGTATAGTGACTTCATATCGCCAGTAAAGACCCTGACTTTCAGTCGTAAGATTAGTATTTGTATCTACAAAGCGCATCCTTCCGGCAACACAGCCGATGCGATTGTCAGAAAAATTTCTTATTATTTTTCGTATTGCATTTCCTGGCAGAAATGACGCAGCATCTGTGAATATAAGAATTTCTCCAGTGGACTGATTCACAAGATCATTTTGCACAGCGGTTTTCCCACGGTTGTCTTTAAAATCAACAAACTGGACCCCTTGGTCAGCATATTTTCTTACTACATTTGGCGTATCATCAGTGGAGCCATCTGATCCTACGAGAATCTCAACTTTATCTTTAGGATATGCCAAGGCTAAAGTATTTTTAATCTTTTTTTCAATATTTTTTTCTTCATTATATGCAGATATAATAATAGATATATCCGGGTAAATATCTCTCTTTTTAACTTTTATTGTAAACATCTTGCCCAATACCCAAATAATTATTGGATAAAAAATATAACTTGATAAACATAGAAAAATTGTCAGCAAATAGATTATAAGAAAAAAAGTGAACATAGCTAATCATTTTTCTTTTACATATTGCAAAAAGTGAGGATAGAAGGATTTAATAAATTTTTCTCCAGTGTTAAAAGCTTTATCTTTTAATTGATTTTCAATTGCTACTGATACTCGAACAAATGCATTATCCTCTCTATTATATCGAAATTTAGCCCATAGTGTATATATTTTTTGAAGCAAAGTCCCTGGGGTCGTCTGGTCATAAGATTGAAACCAGTACAAAATAAGCTCTTTTCTTTTACCTTTTGTAATAACCATACTTATACAATTAATATTATTTTTACCTGCTTTAACAATTTTTTTTTCAGTATCTGATATAATCCAGCCTTGCCCTGGAAAACAGACTAATGGTGAATGCGCAGCTCCAACTTTCTTTGTTGTAAGATAATAACCTATGTAAAGTGATACTATGTCTTGTCCTTTTGTATAACTCTGATTTGCATAATCGTCCAGTTCCAGAGCATCAACGATTTTCTGATCAAATGGTGAAAAACCATTGTTGTTCCAACCATGGATGTCTGCCAGGGCTTGTTTCAGCGAGATGTTTTTTTCTACAGCTATTGACGATGGCTTTGAATAAATGAAAATGCTTGTAATAACCAAGCAAAGAGCCAAAATAATTATTTTTCTGTGGCTGATTTGTCCCAAATGGATAGCACTCCTTTTGTGAGAACTATAATAATCAAAGCTATGAAGAAAATAATAATTCCAAATACTGTGTGAACAGAATCTTTTGTAAGGTCATAATTAAAAAAATAAAAAGCAAATACCATCAAAGATACCCTGATAATATTGACAAAAATTGCAGCCGGTATTCCTGAAAGAAACAAGGCAAATCTTAACATATTGGATTTAAGGCTCAAATATCCAAAAATAGCACCCAGCATTAAAAGTGATATCATAGATCTAAGGCCGCTACATGCCTGAACAACCTGCATAGTTCGATCCGGAAGATGGATGACGTTGCCTTCCCGATAAATCGGGATACCAATAGTTGAACCTAACCAGACACTAACCTTGGTCACAAAAAGCTGCAAAGGTATTGTCAGAGAAGAATATATCTGGGCGGGTATGGGAATCATGAAAAGGAGAAAAAACAATGGAAAAAGTAATTCCTTGAAAATTAAAAAACCATATAAATAGATGATAACTCCTGCTAATAATACAACCATGGAAAAAGACGCAATGGTTGATATTTCAGCAAAATAAGCAAATAAGTAAAGAAATAATGAGAATATAACCAACGATAGGCCCCACCAGGATGGCTTGACTGGAATTTCAGTCAAGATCTCTTTCTTTCGCCAGATTATGTAAATACAAAGAGGAACGATAAAAAATCCGTGAGAATATTCATCAGAGCTGTACCAACCCAATATGAGTCTTTCCCATACCGGGAAGTATGCAAAAACAAAAGAAAAAAATAGAGATGTCATCAATAAGATAGGCTTTCTATTTGCCATCGTTCTAAACCGCTAAATTTAGCGAATTCCCCGTGTGATTAAAACCTTAGTTAATTCTTTAAACTGATTTAATGAGAGGCTATATTTAAAACTTTTTATGACACATGAAAAAGCATTATGATGTTCTTTTTTCATTCTATAAACGTAGGAAAGGCTTAAAAGCCTTTTGGAAATGAGGTTGGTTAAGGTTCTTTTTTCTGAATGTGAGAGGTCATAGCTCCTTAAATATTTTGTAAATAAATATAAATGTGCTTCTATGACCTGTTGGCTGTTATTTAACTCACTGTATTTAATCAGGTTTGAATTATGCCTATACAATATAAATACAGGATCTTCACAATACGCAAATGTAGCGTTTACTTCCTTGTAAAGTCTTATTGCAAAATCGCGGTCTTCAGCAAACATGATAGATTCATCTAAAAGGACTCCATTAGTGGATGACTTCCTGATAATTGAACTTCCAAAATGAAAAAAATTTTCCTGTATTAAAGCTTCAAATAGATTGTCCTGCAATATTCTAATGTTGGGTGCAATCTGCACGGAGTTAAGGGTAAATAATATTTTTTTTTGATCAAAAAAATTATATCTGTGCTTATCATTATGAAGATCAACAACGCTAAAGTTTCCAAAAATAACATCTATCTCAGGATTCTTGTCAAAAACTTTCAATCCGTTGGTCAAATGACCTTCCAACCAAATATCGTCAGAATCTAAAAAGGCTATATATTCTCCTGATGACTTGATGATTCCAGTATTTCTTGCTCCTGATGGACCTTTATTGTGATCATTTTCACAATACACAATAGAAGGAAATATTGTCATTAGGGATTCAACTACTGATTCTGTGTTATCCGTGGACATGTCGTCAACTATGATTATTTCTATATTGTCATATTCTTGCTTGATTACACTCCTCACCGCCCCCCCAAGAAACTCCGCTCTATTATAAGTCGGAATAATAACGCTCACTTTATTTTTTTCGATATTCCTATTCATTCCAGTGGACCGCTCGGCCTCTCAGGTAGTAGTTCAAACCTTGCCTTTAGCAAAGCGCATAACTCATCACGGTTGATGCAAGGAACGGGTTCCAAAATTCAAAAACCAGGACAACTGATTCTTCTGGTAAACATAGCATCATAGCGTGAGGGAAACTGCTCTCAACATATACGCTACTTATTATATATGATTGGATATAGTATCACACCTTTGGCGTTATAGTATGATTCATACAGAGGAGTACCCAAGGTTACGTCATTTAGCTCGCTAATGGCTTGCATGTTTAGAAAGGAATTCCTATTATCACTATAAAGCAGATAATTGGGGCGAATGGACATTATTGTATCTCGATTAAACTTAGTATTCATATATAATGACTTGATTTTCGTACTGAGAAGAAAAAATGGAGCCCAATCGCCTGCTATTATAGCTTCTGGTGGCACAATATTTTCAATTTCCGTTTGAATATTCTGAGACTGATAAGACGGGTATAAGAAAAAACGGCTTAACAAAGTAGCGTTGTAAAAAAAACATAAAACAAACATTAGAATGCAACTTGCAACAATTATGTTTGTTGAAAAGATATATCGTCGTGTGCAATAGATTAATGCTGACAAAAAAACCGCTACGGGAGTCAAGAGTTCAAGCATAGAAGAATCTGAGATACCAGGCTCATCTCCTATCTTTACGGGCAGCAAAGTTAAAATATGCTTGTTAAGAGAATGAGCAATATAGAAAACGAGAGGAATCAGAATAATGAATATTGCCGTGGAATATAACGGTGACAATCGTTTAGCAACAGTGTGGTTCCATGTTTTTTGATGGAACCATTCAAGGAATAGTAGTATATATGCAGGCAAAATAGGGACATAATATCGCAAAGGGTTATATGAAAAAAATGCCAATAGAATGGGACATAATACGACAATACCCAATAGGCCTGCACTGTAATTGTCATTCAAATATGCTTTTGGACGAGATAGTAAACCTTGGCAAGCACAAAACAGCCCCATAATAACTATACAAGGGGCGGAATCTATTGCGCGGTAAATTAGTACACGTTTTATTATAAAAGAAAATGAAATTCTGGATTCGTACCTATCGTAAAAAAAAATAGCTAATAACAAGATTAAACATATGAAGGATAGCGAAACCCAACAGAAAGTGATTTTCTTTTGAAAAAAAGTACACTTAAAGGCTGAGGCAAGTATTGTAGTTATAATTACAGGGAATAAATAAATCATTGCAGAGGCTTTAATGCAACATACCGAAAGGATCGCGCCTAATAAAAGGACAGCTAATTTGGCAACAAGTGGAGAATGCTCTATCTTAATGAAAAGAAATAATATTAAATAAACAAATGTAATGATGGGAACTTCAAACAGTGCGACCCGGGAGAAGAAAAAGATAGTATTTTGCAGTCCCAAAACGCATAGACCAACAAACAATAACTTTGCGCTATAACGATTGGCCATCGTATAAGCATATCCGCACAGCAGGATAAAAAACGATAAGATCGTGACAAGGCGGGCACTTTCTATATTTACTCCAAATGTCTGGAAAGCAAAGTAATATGGCCATTGTGTGAGCGGGCTATTTTTAATCCAACCAGGATAATCATCGTCAGGATGCCATTTTTCGCTTCCAAAAAGCACCAGATTGCGAGGATCAAGTGTTTTATATCCTTCATCTACATATAAACCTATATTATTAGAGACTCCTATTGGCGTATCAGCACCCAAATGTATGAAACGTAAGGCGCAAAGTCCCAGGATCACTCCAAATATCAACAAGTTTTTTGTGCGAGGTCTTAATGAAAGTGTATTGGGTAGTAAAGTTGATAGTAATCGGCTATATTCAGACATTCGATCATCTCCATCATTCGTAGTTCAGGGGTACTGAGGGTTCGCTCAAAAATAACTCTTCCCATTTTCGCATTTCAGCTTCAAGCCACCTTTGCCCGATACTCATCCCAGGGCTCAGACATGGTCTATAATGAGCCAATTAGGGACGCCATATTCTAAAATTCCCTTGGCGGAAAGTGCATGAAAGCTATTGTCGCCTTCAATAGGAAGATTTCCTAAATGATAAAATCGCAAAAAACCACCCAAAATGACTATTAAGATGAGAAGTACTAAAGATCTGTAGATTCGATTTTTCATGAAGCTTATCTTGTTAATCGAGTTAATCATGTCGGGAAAACTATGTTTTAACCTCTCAGGCGAGGAGCGTGCGCATTGGTTGCAAAGTACGGTTAAATGAATTTAGCACAAGACCACAAAGCGCAGAACGAAAAGCGCAGGGAGCAGGGAGCAGGGAAAAAAGCTCATAGGTGCGGAAAGAAAACTACTTAATTTTCAAAGCAGTACGACGGCTTTGTTGATTTTTCTACTCCATAAGCCTTGCCATAATCTCTTTGAATTGCTCCAGAGAGTCAACAACAACACTTTTTTTGTGGAGAATCTTCAACAAAGACAATTCTTCGATTTGATCAATTTTCTTGACAACAGACCGCGGGACAACCTCAAACCTGGCTTCAAGGCTTTCAAGGACGCTCTCACGCACACTTTGAAGCTTTCCCTGCTGAATTCCCTGCTGAATTCCCTGCTGAATTCCCTGCTGAATTCCCTGTTGAGTCCATTGCTCAGCTAATGTAGGCATGATATCTTCTCCTTTATCTTCGAAAATTTTCGTAACAAGTTTTTTAAGCTCTTTGGCTCCTACCTTGTCCGTGCCTGAGGCCAGATATTTCAAAATGGTTTCCAGGTATTCAAGACCGCTTTGTTTGTCCGAAAGGCGCTTTAAAAGACTCAAAATTTCCGGCAGCCGGTCACTCAGATCATCCGAAAAAATATGTTTCAACAGCAAAAACGCGGCTCTCAAAATAACAGTACCTTTGAGTTCTTCATCGCTGCGGTGCGAAAGATCACAAAGGAGATAACGAAAATTGGGCATATATGCCTGTAATCCGTCGGGAAGATCAAAAAGCGCATAAAAATCAGGACCGGCCTTCCATTTTGACTTTCCATGATAGACCACAATGGGAATAATCGGTGAAAACGGCCTTGCTTTGCCCTGTTTGACACCCTGTTCCCATATTTTTATCATGTAACGCAAAAGATGCAAGGCAATCAGAGGATCTGAATAGCTCTTATGCTCAAAGAGCAGATAAATATAAGCAGAATCTCCCTGCTTTAGGTCAACCTGATAAATGATATCTGAAAAATGCTCTCTTAGCTCTTTATCCACAAAAGAATCTTTGCTTACCACCAGCGATTCAACATCCAAAAGCTTTGCCACCTCCGCTGGCAGGTAGTGAAGCACAAAATCCCGTGCAGCCTCTCTGCGCGAAAGCACGTCTTTGAAAAACCGGTCATGAGGATTGGATATTTCTGTCATTTGTCCGAGTTCCTTTGTGGCGCATAGAGCATAGTGTAAGGTGCAGAGCGCATGGCGCATGGCGTTAAGAAAGGCAAAAGCCTTAATCCCTCTTTGAGAGAAGAGCCGAACATAAAAGGAAATTCCTATACTATCCAGCTAATCCTGTCGGATAATTGGCTTTGTTTTTGTTCATAATTAAATCCTGCCTGCCTGTCCGTTTGGTAATTCCAAAGGATCTTTGAATTTTTCCTAAAAAGGGCACAGGTGGCCATTGACCAATAATTTTTGGCAGGGTGCGCAATAAAAAGTCTCGGGTTGGAATTGCAGTATCAACATCGTTATCATCCGCATCGGACTGATCTCTTGGCATAATTAGATCATTTCAAATAAATTCATAATGCAGGATACTGTCTATCTAAAAAAATCTGGCACCAGAGTTCAAAGGTAAGAACGCTCCAAAATTGGCGGCGATAGTAGATGTTATCAAGATCCCTGTTCAACAGCGGTTCAATAAAGGAATAATTCAGATAACCCCGTCGCTCAATATTTTCTCTTGAGAGAACCTTTTTACAATAATCAAGTAAACTGCCCGCCATCCATTTTTGAATAGGAACAGTAAAACCATGTTTTTTCCTCTTAATAATAGTATCCGGCACAACTGACTGCATTGCTTTTCTGAGAATATACTTATCTGTTAAACCCTTCAATTTCATCTTTACCGGGATATGTGCACAATACTCAGCAAAAACATGATCTAAAAAGGGAACACGTGCTTCTATCGAATTAGCCATCGTCATCTTATCATTCTTTAGTAATACATCATTCGGAAGCCATGTTTTAATATCCACATAAAGCAAATTATTCAAAACATCATCAAATTTTGTAATATATTTTTGTATTATTTCAACAGAACTATTAACATTGCCCAGAGTCTTTTTATATTCATCAGAATACAAGAAACTCTTTTCTTTTTCAGAAAATACCGACTGCAGACGTATATATGCACGCGCTATATCATGGACGTTTCCTAAATATTCACATAACCGTGTTGCTTTAATGTTTCTATACGGAATCTGCGATAAGAGATTGAAAAAAGGTGAAAATACAACAGATTTTATTGCATTTCCTGATGTCAATACCTTATATTTATCATATCCTGCAAAGATTTCGTCCGCACCTTCTCCACTTAAGACAACCGTCACATATTCCCGCGTTAACTTTGACATCATATAAGTCGGTATTGTTGCCGCATCAGCCATTGGCTCATCCAAGTGCCAGATAACTTTTTCTATTAATTCAATTGCTTTTGACTCAGCACGTAGCTTGTGATGATTCGTGTGAAATTCTTCTGCAATCAAATCTGAATAGAGAGACTCATCCCATTTCTCATCATCAAACCCTATCGAAAACGTCTCAAGGGGCTCAGAACAAATCCTGCTCATGAGGGCAACCATAAAACTAGAATCTAATCCACCAGAAAGGTATGCACCCAAAGGTACATCGCTAATCAATCGTAGTTTGATTGACTCTTGTAATAATTCAGTAAGTTGCTGCGCAACTTCATTTTCATTTTTTTCAAAAAAGGGTTTATTATCAAATGAAATGTCCCAATACTGTTTTATTTCATTGTTATTATTCTTACGGATTAAAATATGCCCCGGTTCAAGTTTATATATATTCTTAAACATCGTTCTATTCTCGGGAACATATCGAAACGTAAAATATTGATCAACAGCAATAGGATCGATTTCTCTTTTTACATCTGGAATTTGAAGAATCGATTTTATCTCTGAAGCGAAAATAAATATACCTGACGAGGTTTCAGTAAAATATAGCGGTTTAATACCAAATCGATCGCGGGCTAAAAAAAGTTCCTTTTTCTTTTTATCCCAAATAGCAAAAGCAAACATTCCGCGAAGATAATCAACGCAACGTTCTCCATGTTCTTCGTAGAGATGTACGATTACCTCAGAATCAGTGCGGGTTTTAAATTGATGCCCCTTTTTTAGAAGATCTTCACGTAACGTCGAAAAGTTATACGTTTCCCCGTTATAAATCAAAACTATAGAATCATTCTCATTAAAGATGGGCTGATGACCTGACTGTAAGTCAATAATACTTAATCGGCGATGCCCAAGCCCTACGTCATCATCTTTGTAAAACCCACGATCATCAGGGCCACGATGAGACATGATATCGGTCATTTTTTCTAACAAATCCCGACTATAATTTCCTACAAATCCACATATACCGCACATAATTATATTTCGCTTTGTTTTTGCTATAAGCTTTAAGAATTTTGTCTTCTCACCTACCGCTTATGGCTTATGGCTTACCGATAATATTACTTTGGCAATAATTTCGTTCCAATTTGAAAAATATTAAACAAACTCTGAGGAATGCAGGTACGACAGGGTTCAGTTGGCCTTTCACCTCTTGCAAGAGCTGCTCTAAATTCTTGATATTTGATATTATTCCAGATATCTTTGAAGGGTTCATTAAATGCATTTCCCATATGGCCCACATCCTTTTGCCATGGAATAATTGGACAAGGCCTGACAGTACCATCCGCATCAATCCATGAACTGAACCATGGGAAATAGCAATGTTTTTTATTCGGAACAAAATTTTCAAAAGGTTGCATATTATTCCAAAACAGATCAAATTCCCGCTTCCACATGCTGATATTTGTTGTTATTTTATAAGATTTAGTCAATTTGTCGGCCTTTAAAAGGACTTTTTTTATCTTTCCTGGAGTTAGATTGCCCACTAGGCTTTTTTTTCTTTCTTCTCTATCGATATATACAAGGTATTGTATATACATTGATTTGACATTAAGCGATTTAGCCAACTCAATTGTATCAAACAATTCATTTATGTTATTTTTCTGTAAAGCAAAATTAAAGCGAATGTCCGGTTTATCAATGCCATGTTTTTCTTTTGCACTGTTGAGATTCTGAATATTTTCTATTAAAACATTATACAAATCTTTCCTTCTTATCTTATGAAAGGTTTCTCTATCAGCTGCGTCAATGGATATCTTAAGTTGATCAATTCCAGAATCTAATATTTTTTCAATTTTATTCCTAACTAATGTAAAATTAGTCGCACAATTTACAGCAGAACCAGCTTTTTTTGCATAACGAATAATTTTAAACACATCAGGGTTTAGAAATGGTTCTCCTAAACCACTAACATTTATTTTAGAAGGGCGCACATCATTAAACACCTTTTTAAAATTTTCAAAGCTCATTGTTGTAGTTTTGGGATATAATAAATCGCGGTGGCATGATAAGCACCTTAAATTACATTTATTTGTAATTTCTACTTGTAGATGTGCAGGAAGACCAACTACTTTTCCGCTTTTTCTAACTGACCGTAAGGCAATATTTGTTAGTATTTGGAAATATATTTTTAAGTTATGTGCTTTCATGTCAATAACATCAACTTTTTATAACTGAAGTTTCACGTTTTTTTATAAGGCCGATATTGTAAATGCCATTATTGACTGATATTTGGGCCAAATTGGATTTAATTTTATAGGAGTTTGCCTCTACAGTAGCAAAACCCTATAAAACCTCTTTCAAAACCACATTTTATAAAGGTTTTATGGTAATAGCTTTGGTTCATAATATTTAAAAACGGTGAAACTTCAGTTACTTTGCAACCACCTGT
>DAOUSD010000126.1 GCA_030627405.1 Deltaproteobacteria bacterium | reverse complement strand
TTTATAGAATTACAAAGATTTCCAAAAACATATAAAAAGGCGGTGCATCCGGTATTTGAAGTAGAAGAGAAGGGTAGGCCGTATCAGACATTGTAACAATTTGATAGCCTTTTTTTATTACAAGATCGAAATCTTTTTTGACTCGTTCCGGTATTTTGTGGGCTTTAATCGCAGCAACTATGCGGGGCGTTATGCCCTTTACCTGAAGAAGGTCTTCCTGTGATGCTTTAAAAACAAGATCCGGCGACTTGAAGCGGTCTAATAAGCGTTTGAAAAGGTGATTTCCTATGCCGGAGACACCTTTAAGGGCAAACCATTGAAACAGGGTTTTCATAACTGAATTTTTTTCCCGCGCCTTTGCCATATCAGGAGTATTGGGCTTGCAACGTATATTGATGAATACGTTCCAATAAAAATTCCGATTATCATTGCAAATGCAAAGTCGTGGACAATGCCGCCCCCTATGACAAACAGCGCAATAACAACTGTAAGGGTTGTTAAAGAGGTCAATACGGTACGGCTTAGAGTTTCATTAAGGCTTCTATTAATAACGAAATCCAAAGGTTTTTTCCGGTATTTTTTTAAATTTTCTCGTATGCGGTCAAAAACAATTATTGTATCGTTTAAAGAATAACCTATAATAGTTAAAAGTGCGGCAATAATGGGCAGGGTGAATTCTTTATCAAAAATGGAGAAGATACCTACGGTAATTATAATATCATGGATTATAGCCACAATAGCGCCCATTGCATATTTCAGATTGAGGAACCAGAAGAGTATAATGGCTAAGATGAGTGCGGCTGTGATCAGGATGGGTATGCTGACGTTAATAAGAGAGAGAAAATAGACACTGCTCATAAGTGCTGCTGCCATGATTCCGCTTAAAATCCACTTGAATTCAAAACGACCGGATATATATATTGTAATAAAAAGCAGGGAATAGAACATGGCGAAGAGCGCTTTTTCACGCAGATCTTTACCCACCTGAGGGCCCACCATCTCAATGCGCTGGATTTCTATATCGTTTCCTGTAGCGGCCTCCAGGGCATTTTTTACCTTGCCGGAAAGTCCCTGAGAAGTAAGAACCGATATGTCGGTTCTGATAAGATATTCCTTATCTTTTTTGTCTCCAAATTGTTGAACAGACGACTTGCCAAGATCAATGGTATCAAGTCCCGATTTGATTATATTAATGCTTGCAGGAGCAAAGAGCTTTACCTGTATTAAAGTGCCGCCGGCAAAATCGATTCCATATTTTGGGCCTTTGTGGAGTATCAGGGAAAAAAAGCTGATAAGAATCATTGTTGCGGATATGTAGAATGCTAACTTGCTTTTTCCTGTAAAATTCAAATTTATGTCGGATTTTATAAACCGCATGTTTATATGTCCTCTAAAAAAGTTACTCTTTCTTTCGTAAACCATAACCGTTCACGGTTACTGTTAACCTTCACTATCCCAAAATCCTGACCCCTAATCCCTAGCCCCTGCTCTATCTATATACTCAAACTTTTAATTTTTCTGTTTATCAGGAGATAATCAAAAACAAGCCGGGTAAGGATAAGCGCTGTAAACAGGCTTGCTAATACGCCAAGGCTCAGTGTTACGGCAAAACCCTTTATCGGCCCCGTTCCAAACTGAAACAGGACAAGAGCTGCAATAAGAGTTGTTACGTTTGCATCAAGAATGGTAAGGGTGGCCCTGCTATAGCCTGCATTTACGGCAGCTCTCTGAGTCTTGCCCAGACTCATTTCTTCTCTGATACGTTCAAATATCAGAACATTGGCATCAACAGCCATCCCTATGGTTAATATGATTCCTGCAATACCTGGAAGAGTTAAGGTGGCCTGAAATGCTGCAAGTCCTCCGGCAATCAGGACAATGTTAAGGATAAGTGCAATGTTTGCGATAAGGCCTGAAACCTTATAATATACAACCATAAACAGAACAACGAGCATGCCCCCAACGTACATGGAGATAAGTCCTTTTCTTATTGAATCAGCTCCAAGAGAGGGGCCTACAGTTCGTTCCTCAATGATTTTAACCGGAGCCGGCAGGGCGCCGGCCCGAAGAACAATTGCAAGGTCATGCGCTTCTTCTGTTGTAAAACTTCCTGTAATGCGTGCTTCGCCGCCGGTAATTTTTTCCTGAATAACAGGTGCGGAATAGACTTTATTATCTAAGACTATTGCAAGTCGTTTTTTAACATTTTCTTCTGTTATTCTTTCGAAAATCCTTGCCCCCTTTTTATCGAAATTGATGGAAATATATGATTCATTGAACTGGGAGTCTATCTGAACCCTTGCATCCGTCAAGTATTCACCAGTTAAAAGAGTTCGTTTTTTTACAAGATAGGGGGTCCTTATGGCACGTTCTGTTGCGGTGTCTTCATTGTCCTGATAAAGAAGTTCACTGCCTGCCGGTATATTTCCTTTTAAAGCGGCATTCAGGTCATGAGTTTCATCCAGTAATTTAAATTCCAGAAGAGCTGTTTTACCAATTAACTCCTTGGCTCTTTGTGTGTCTTTGATGCCCGGGAGTTGGATAAGAATTCGTTTTTCACCCTGGCGACGTATATCAGGCTCATTTACACCGAACTGATCTATACGATTTCTTATTGTTTCAAGTGCCTGTTCGGTCGCCAGCTTTTTTATATGACGAGTTTCATTGTCCGGCAAATTTAATATCATGGTAAGTATTTCATCATCAGTCGATTTCGAAAGAACCCGCAAATCCTTAAGTTCAGTATCCAGCAGTTTATTAAAACTCAGGATATTGTTGTTACCACGTATTTTGAGCGATATTTTACTGTCTTTTATTCTGTCTATTCCGATGTACCTTATATTTTCTTTCTTTAAAAGACTCCGGACTTCATAAGTCATACGTTCTATAGTACTTTCAACTGATTTATCAGTATCGACTTCAAGTACAAGGTGCATTCCTCCCTGAAGATCTAAACCAAGATTTATCTTCTTATGAGGCCACCAGCCTTGATTTATTGTAGGAAGAATATAAACAATTGCAGCTATAATAACCGTAAAGACTATAATTACTCGCCATGAAAAATTCTTCAATTGGATATTCCCTTCAATAAAAAGCTAAAAGGATTAAGAATATTTACGAACTACCCAGGTAGATAGACTGAAGGCTGAAGTCCGAAGCTCCCTGAAAGTCTTCAGCCTTCAGTCTTCAGCCTATCCACCTAACGAATTAATCAGCCTTGCTCTCAACAGATGGCTGGGGCTGGGAAGGTTGAGTTAGCGCAGCTATATTCCCGCGATTTATTTTTATTCGTACTTTATCTGCTATTTCCACTGTTACCGTGGTATCATCTGCATTGGTAATTCTTCCATGAATACCACCGCTTGTTACTACGCGGTCACCTTTTTTTAGAGTACTTATCATTTCACGATGTTGTTTGCTTTTTTTCTGCTGGGGCCGGATAAGCAGAAAATAGAATATGGCAAACATAATAATCAGGGGAATAAATGCTGTAAACCCGCCTGCTGCTCCGCCGCTTGCTGCTCCGCCCTGTCCCATTGCATATGCTATACTAATCAAAATTAACCTCCATGTTTTTTAAAGTTCAGACCTCATTAAAATATATTTTTATATAGGCTCCAAGCCCTTTATTCACAATGAATTGGATAAAAATTGGACACTGTCGGTCTGGGTTCAACGGTTCACGGTTCCAGGTTCATGGTTAATCGCGTTGCGATTTTTTTCTATGCCATTGATTTTAATAGGCAAACATCATGAGTCTGTCAACCTTTGAACCTCTGAACCTTGAACCGTAACTACTAATTGTCCCAAAAATCCACCTTTAATCAACAAAAATTAACGAGGTCTGAAGTTGTTGATATATTTTAATTATTCCAAGCCATTTCAGTAGTACCGAGTACACTTGTAATTACAATTTTTATATTTGAGCAGGTATCATCAATTATATTTTTGTCGGTTCCCGGCAACTTTACAGGGAATCTGACGAGATAAATTGATTCCCAGGTGTTAATATATGGGAAAAAGTGAGTAAGTACTGCATCAATCTTTTTAATTTTCCTTATCTCGATCGGTGTTATTATTGTTTTATCGCCTGCATTAAGATATATTTTCCATATAGAATCTTTTTTATTAAAATCATTCCATTTTTTATCCGGTACGTATGCGGACATTATAAAATCGTTGTATATCAAAGAGGCTTGTTTTTGATCTTTTATAAATTTTTTCTTTTCTTCACTAGTAAGATTATAAGTTCTGGCATACTCATTTGCATAGGCCTCTCTGAATTCAGGCGATTTGAAGGTAGCTGAAGTCATTAGCTCAAGATCAAGGCCTCTATATATGCGAGCTTCACTCGTCCATTTCATCAGCACTGCTTTGTAAGTGCTTCCCTGGTATGGATCGGATGATGCTTCAATTTGTTTCACTGATGAAACGATCTGACATCCTTGACATACCGCAAGGATACCCAGCAGCAAGATACTTTTTAAGAGAAGTAAGTAATAGTCGGTTTTCATGGCCAACCTCAGTTGAGCGATTTTTTGCGAAGAAATGTGCCAAGATCTTGATGCAGATCGAGTAAAAAATCGTTCAAGTTAGGTTTTAAATACACGATCAAAAATTATGCCGATATACTTTAAATGATAGTTAACGTCAAATATCTTTTCAATTTTTTTCTTGCTTAGGTGCGCGCATATATTTTTATCTTTCTTTATCAGGTCCTTAAAAGGCTTTTTTTCTTTCCATGCATGCATTGCCTGTTTCTGAACCATTTTATATGCGTCTTCACGGGTTACTCCTGATTCGGCGAGTGCAAGAAGTATCTGTTGAGAAAAGATAAGACCATTCAGCATATTAAGATTTTCTTTCATTCTTTCAGGATAAACAACAAGATTATCAATCAAACCCTTTAGCCTGTTTAGCATGTAATCAATAAGTATTGTACTGTCAGGGGCAATTATTCTCTCAACAGATGAATGGCTTATATCCCTTTCATGCCAGAGAGGGATGTTCTCCAAAGCAGCCATAGCATTAGACCTGACGATTCGTGCGAGGCCGCAAAGGTTTTCGGATCCTATTGGATTCCTCTTGTGAGGCATGGCTGAAGAACCTTTCTGACCTTTTGAAAAATACTCCTCTGCCTCAAGAACTTCTGTTCTTTGCAGATGCCTGATTTCAAGAGCCATCTTTTCGATTGATGAAGCCATGATAGCTAACGCTGTAAAATATTCGGCATATCGATCTCGTTGTATGATTTGCGTTGAAGCAGGGGCTGGTTTGAGATCCAGCTTTTTGCAAACATATTCTTCAATTTCAGGTGGAATATTGGCAAAAGTACCGACTGCTCCTGAAAATTGACCGAAACTGATGTTTTCAACAGCGCGCTCAAATCTTTTTCTGTTGCGCTGCATTTCATCGTACCAGACTGCTAATTTCAGCCCAAAGGTAACAGGTTCAGCATGAATTCCGTGTGATCTTCCGACCATGACGGTATCCTTGTGCTCAAAGGCTCTTTTCTTAATTATACTTAACAGGTTTTCGCAGTCTTTTATGATAATTTCCCCGGATTTTTTGAGAAGATATGCCATGCTTGTATCAAGAATGTCGGAAGATGTCAGCCCCATGTGAATATATCTTGAGTCAGGCCCGACATGTTCAGCAACATTTGTCAGAAAGGCTATTACGTCATGTTTGGTCTCAGCTTCTATTTCTTCTATTCTTTTAACGGAGAAACCAGCTTTTTTCTTTATGTTTTTAAACGCTTTTTGGGGAATCATTTTGTTTTGCGCCATGGCTTCACAGGCTAAAATTTCAACTTTAAGCCATGTGTTATACTTGTTTTCATCACTCCAGATATCGCCCATAATACTTCTTGTATATCGTTTTATCATGTATTGCTCTCCACTCGTACTTTATATATACCTAAGTTGAGCTATTAGCTGTTAGCCATTAGCGTTTAGCTTTGAAAAATCAGGGCATTACGTTAATTAGAAATAACACCCAATGGGTGAAAGTTTGTAATAGTAAAACATCCTGTAAT
>DAOUSD010000170.1 GCA_030627405.1 Deltaproteobacteria bacterium | reverse complement strand
AGCTTAAGCGCTATTGCATCTGCCACATAGAAGCCGATACCGGGGATGTCGTTTGCCAGGCAATAGGGATTGCTTTGTATTATGTTCAGAGCATCCAGGCCATATTCCTTGAGCAGTATAGCGGAATATGAGGTTTTTACTCCAGCCTCTTGAAGGAACTGCATTAAACTTCTTATTGCATGATGATCTTTCCATGCATTGCTGATAGAGGCCGCTTTTGTTTTTCCTATTCCTTCTACTTCAAGCAGTTTTTCCGGGCAGTTCTCTATTACATTCAGGGTGTCGGCTCCAAAGCGCTTCACCAGTCTGCCTGCCATTAAACGGCCTATTCCCTTGATAATACCTGATTTAAGGTAATTCCTTATTCCTTCAACAGATGCCGGCAGAGTTACATCATATGATTTGATTCTGAACTGCTGTCCGTATTTGGGATGGGTTTCCCACTCTCCCATTATTTTCAGCGCTTCGCCCGGACTTACTCCTCCCATGAAACCTACAACTGTAACAAGATTATCTGTGTTGCCCGGTTTTAATTTTGCAATAATATAAAGGGTTTCTTCGTTGAAATATGTAATTTGTTCGAGCTTGCCTTCAAGGACGGTTAAGGGAAGGGACGTATTCAATTTTCAGTATTCACTATCCATTTGGCTGCATCTAAAAGATCTTCAGCCACGTAGTCAGGAAAAATCTTTTTTTGTGCAAGGATTTTTTCAGCATCAACTCCGTTTCCTGTTTTTACCAGAATGCCGTGACCGCATCCTGCATTGCGGGCGCACATAATATCCTTTACACTGTCGCCTACCATAACGGAATTCGCAAGATCAATATGGTACGTTTTTTGGGCTCTGTAAATTAATCCCGGTTCCGGTTTGCGGCAGTCGCATCTGTCTTCGGGGATATGAGGGCAGTAAAATATGTCTTTTATCTCTCCTCCGCCTGACTTAAACGCTGACTTCATCATGGAATGAATATATTCAAGGCCGTCTAATGATACCATGTTTCGGTTTATAACCGACTGGTTTGTAATTATGATAACGACAAAGCCGTTTAAGTTAAGAAGTTTTATCGCATCAATACTGCCGGGGATAAACTTAAATTCCGCCCAGCTCTTTATGTAATCAGGAGAATTTCTGTTTATAACGCCGTCTCTGTCCAGAAAAACTACATTTTTCAGCAATTTTAACTCCCCTAATCCCTGGCCCCTGATCCCTGCCCTTACTCTGCAACAATAAATGCGTCATCAAATCCGTTTTTATTAAGATATTTTTCATACTCTGCTGCCTGCTCAAGATTTGAACATTCCCCAAGCCGTACTCTGTAGTAGATCGCACCACCGCCATCATAAGTTGTTATGTGAGCATTTCTGTATTTTCGAGCAAGTTTTTCCCTGAACCTTTCAGCATTTTGCCGCTCGCAGAATGCGCCGACTTGAAATGTAAAATTTCCTGCATAATAGTTAACAGGGACATAAGTCCGGCGTTTATCGGTTTTGGGTTCAGATTCTCCGGCAACACCCAGGGCTACGATTTTGACCTTTGCCGTACCTGGGCCAACTATACCAATTTTTTTTGCCGCAGCATAGGAAAGATCAATTATTCTGCCGCGGACAAAGGGCCCGCGGTCATTGATTCTGACCTCGATTTTTTTATTGTTATGTAGATTGTACACCCTCACATATGTCCCAATCGGCAGAGTTTTATGCGCGGCGGAAATGGCATACATATCATAAATTTCACCGTTTGCGGTTTTTCTGCCATGAAACTTCTTGCCATACCAGGATGCTTTTCCAACCTGCACAAAATCCTTTGCGTGATGCAGCGGCTGATACCACTTGCCCATTACTTTGTAAGGCCTGAATGTCGGGGAAGTTTTTGGTTCGACAGGAGGTGGTTTTACCGTGGCACATCCGTGGAATAAAAAAAGAAGAAGAGCGAAAACAGCAAGGAAAGTAACGGAAGATTTTAAGGCCATTTGGCTACTTTCCTAAGGCAATTTTCAATACTTCCATCATTTCATCAACAAAGTAAAATTGAATTTCTTCTTTTACCTTTTCCGGCATATCTTCTTCTAAATCCTTCTTGTTCCACTTTGGCATGATGATGGTTTTTATCCCTGCATGATGGGCGGCAAGAACTTTTTCCTTTACGCCTCCAACCGGCAAGACTCGACCTCTCAGGGTGATTTCACCGGTCATGGCAAGATCTTTTTTTATTGTTTTATTGGTCAGAAGAGATACAAGGGCTGTAAGTAAGGTGACACCGGCAGAAGGGCCGTCCTTAGGTATGCCTCCTGCCGGTATATGTATATGTATATCAATTTTATCAAAAAAATTTTCGGAGATTCCTATTTTAGAAGCATTTGCACGTATGAAACTCAAAGCTGCTGCTGCTGATTCCTTCATAACATCCCCGAGCTGACCGGTTAAGGTAAGGCCCTTTTTCCCCTTCATGGATGTAGCTTCGATAAAGAGTAATTCGCCGCCATTCATTGTCCATGCGAGCCCCATGGCTATACCAGGTTTCGATGGCCTTGCCCTGTTGGCTTCAGAGGCAAAATGCACAGGACCGAGAAATTTATAAATATCTTTTATATTGATTTTTACTGATTTTGCTTCTTCTGCAACAATTTGAGTTGCTACACCGCGGCAGATGGTTGCAATTTCGCGTTCAAGATTTCTTAAACCCGCTTCCCTTGTGTAGCCTGTGATTATATTTTTTATTGAAGCATTTGTGAAAGATATTTGAGATGAATTGAGACCATGTGCATCGCGTTGACGAGGTATAAGAAAACGGTTTGCGATTTTAATTTTTTCATCCAGAGTGTAGCCCAGCAGATGCAACACCTCCATCCTGTCCAGAAGAGCCGGAGGTATTGTGTCTAAAATATTTGCAGTGGTAATGAACATGACTTTTGACAGATCAAATGGCACATCAAGGTAATGATCCGAAAAAGAAAAGTTTTGCTCCGGATCAAGAACCTCCAGCAGAGCCGAAGATGGATCACCGCGAAAATCGCTTCCGACCTTGTCTATTTCGTCCAGCATAAAGACAGGATTATTTGACCCGGCTCGCCGGATTCCCTGAATAATACGCCCGGGAAGAGCGCCGACATAGGTACGCCTGTGTCCTCTGATTTCAGCTTCGTCCCTGACACCTCCAAGTGAAATTCTATGAAATTTGCGGCCTAAAGCACTGGCTATTGAACGGCCAAGTGATGTTTTTCCTGTACCTGGAGGACCTGCAAGACAAAGGATCGGCCCCTTTGATTCAGGCTTGAGTTTCCGTACCGCCAGAAATTCTATAATACGTTTTTTGGGTTTCTTTAGCCCATAATGATCATTATCTAAAATCTTTCTGACCTTTTTTATATCTAACTTGTCTTTTGTGCTTTCATTCCAGGGCAGTGATGTCAGCCAGTCAAGGTATGTTGATGCCACAGTATATTCGGAAGAAGAAGGGTGCATTCGTGATAAGCGGCCAATTTCTCGTTCAGCCTCTTTAAGTGCTTCTTTAGGGAGATTTTTTTCTTTAATTTTAGCCTTGTATTCTTCAATTTCAATACTTGTTTCATCTTTTTCGCCGAGTTCTTCCTTGATCGCTTCCATTTGCCGGCGAAGATAATATTCTCTCTGCTTTTTATCCATATCGCCTTTGACCTGGGACTGTATCTTGTTCCCAAGTTTAAGGATTTCCAACTGATAATTAACAAGACGTGTAACTTCTTGCAGTCGTTTTTTTATGTCCAGAGTTTCTAAAACTTTTTGTTTTTCTTCCAATGTTGAATTTATGATCGAAGTAATCATGTCTGCGAAAATGCCGGCCACCTGTATTGATTTCACCATAGAAAGAATGTCGGGTGATAATCCCGGAGAAAATTCGACAACCTTAGTGAACAGGCCGATAAGGTTGACCATAAGGGCATCGATCTCCTTGCTTTTTGTTTCTATATCCCGAAGATTTTCTACCCTGGCCTGCAGGTAAGGCTTTCCTTTTATAAAATCTTTTACTTTGAATCGACCCAAACCTTGTATAAGTAATTGTGCCTTATTCTCTTCGCTTTTTGCCATTTTAAGGATAAGTGCGGTTGTGCCGAATTTATATAGATCATCAGGAGTATATTTTGTTTTTATCTCTGAATTCCTGGATAGAATGAGCCCGATGGTTCTATCTTTGGACATTGCTTCATCTACCAGTTGAATGGACTCGCGCTGCATTATAACAACCGGCACAACCATTTTGGGGAATAAAGTAGCATCAAATAGAGGAAGAATTGAAAGTGTTTCCGGGAGTTGTCTACTTTCAAAGTCCAATGCTGGTTGTTTATCTGTCATGGATACCTCCGGAGTCTGTTTCTTAAAACTTTAATTAGAAATCTGCTATTCCTCAGTAATCGGCACCTTGTGTATGTCAGCAGGCGGCAGTTTGGCAAGCCTGATCTGAAGAAAGCCGTTTAGATATGATGCCGTTACCTTATCAGTATCAATGGGTGCGGGAAGAAAAAGGATACGTTCGAATTTACCATACTGGATTTCCGCTAATCTGTATTTTGTGTTTTCTACGCGCGGCAATTCAGTACGATGCCCATAAATTTTAACGGCCTTGCTGCTAATTTCTACCTCCAGGTTCTCTTTATTGACTCCTGCAATTTCAGCTATAATAATTATTTTTCCAGGAATCTCATAAATATCCATTTGAGGCTTCCAGGTACATGCAGAAAGAGAAAAAACAGGATTCATAGATCTGAACATGTCCTCAATGGTTTTTTCGATTTTGGAACCTAATTCATCAAAATTATCGCCAAATCGTATTTTGATATAATCCATTTTTGGCTCCCGCTTGTTACTGCTTATTAGATGTTTGTATGCTCAATAAATATATAAAAAGATTACCACGATAAAGCTGATTTGTAAAGAAAATATGTAAGCGTTCACGGAACGTTGAAATTAGAAATTAGAAATTAGAAATTTGGCCTTCATGCTTTTGTACTGTTTTTCCCAATTTCTACTTTCCAATTTCTACTTTAATCTCTCCCCAATTTCCAACCTGT
>DAOUSD010000005.1 GCA_030627405.1 Deltaproteobacteria bacterium | reverse complement strand
GAAGAAAACAGAGCAACTGATCTCCAGCAAGAGGGAACTTCAAGGGCTTTATAGAGAATCTGAACAAGCCAGAAAGTCACTGCTGAGCATTCTGGAAGATGTTGCGCAAAAAGGGGAGGCATTGCAGGAGAGTGAAAATCGTTTAAAAACCACCATGGATTCCATACAAACAGGAATCGTGGTCATCGATGCGGAAACACACATAATTGTTGATGCCAATCCTGCTGCCATCAGAATGATAGGAGCCCCTAAAGAGCAGATTATAGGTCACGTGTGTCATAAGTATATTTGCCCTGCGGAAGAAAAAAAATGTCCGATTACCGATCTTGGACAAAAAGAGGATAACTCGGAGCGTATATTGCTTATGGCAAATGGAAAAGAAGTCCCCATTCTAAAAACTGCTACCACCATCTTTTTGGGTGGTAAACAATGCTTGCTCGATAGCTTTATTGATATCACAGAGAAAAAGAAACTCGAAGCCCAACTCGCTCAGTCCCAGAAAATGGAGGCCGTAGGCACCCTGGCCGGCGGTATTGCCCATGATTTTAACAACCTGCTGACTATCATCATCGGTAATGCCGACTTTGCATTGATGGATGTCATCAAGGATGAATCCTTACGCAAGGGAATAGAAGAAATCAAGAAAGCCGGGAAGAGGGCGGCATCTCTTACCCGCCAACTTCTTGCCTTCAGCCGTAAGCAGGTGATAAAGCCTGAGGTTATAGATCTGAATAAAGGGATAAACGAAACAAAAAATATGCTTAAGCGTGCTATCGGAGAAGACATTGAATTTTTAACGGTTTTAAAACCAGAGCTGTGGAAAGTCCATGCAGACTCCGGACAGATCGACCAGATAATCATGAACATGGTGGTCAATGCCAGAGACGCCATACCACAGGGGGGCAAGCTCACCATTGAGACAGCCAACGCTGATCTGGACAAGAACTATTTTCAGGAGCGCGGTATTAAAGGAGAAAAACCAGGCCATTATGTGATGCTGGCTATAAGCGATAACGGCAAAGGAATGAACAAAGAAACCCGGGAACATATCTTCGAGCCTTTCTTCACCACAAAGGAAGTCGGCAAGGGCACCGGATTGGGCCTGTCCACAGTTTACGGCATTGTCAAGCAAAACAATGGCTTTGTCTGGGTTTACAGTGAGCCTGGGAAAGGAACGACATTCAAAGTCTATCTGCCGAAGGTAAAGGGGGATGCAGAGCCGGAGGAAAAAGAACAAAGCCCCGTGGGCGATCTTAGCGGTTCTGAAATTGTTTTAATTGTGGAGGATGATGATGGTCTTCGAAAATTTACGCAAGTGGTTCTCCAGAGCTATGGGTACAGGGTCCTTGTAGCTGAAAATGGTGAAGATGCTTTGAGGGTCGGCAAGGACCACGCGGGCCCGATCAACCTGTTGCTCACCGATGTGGTAATGCCCAAGATGGGCGGGAAGGAACTCGCAGAAAGGTTACAGCCTCTTTATCCCCGGATGAAGGTAATTTATATGTCAGGATACGCGGACAACGCCATTGTTCATCACGGTGTTTTGTTGCCGGAACTAAATTTTATCCAAAAGCCTTTTACACCGAAAGGTCTGGCGCGCAAAGTGCGGGAGGCGCTGGATGAATGAATGGGAATATAACCACATACAAGGTTGCAATTTCGACAATCTTAGGGTTGCTGGGCTTTGCCGTAAACTTTTATTCTGTGGATTTTGTCTTTTACAGCTCTTATAGGATGAGTTTCTTTTTTGGCCGGCTGTTTTCCATGTTGATAACGCTTTCATGGGGCTGGAAATATGGACTTTTATCCGCCCTTTGCGGCGGGTGCCGGACTATGTGGATACTGTGGCTCCCACAAAGCGGTTATGGACCACACTGGTATCGGCGCCTCCGTTTACCATGTGGGTTGTATGGCCTGGATGGTTTTCACGCACCAAGCATAACATATATCTTGGAGAAATAATATTTCGAATATTCAATACAGCGTTGTTATACACTGTATTCAGATGGGTATTTACCCTTAACGTTCCTCCACACAATGTGGGCATTCCCCTGAGGGTAGTTCACTAATTGAAATAGGTTCCATGACTGAAGATGGCCATACTTTTATTGTAATCAAAGTTTTTTCTTGCAAACCTAATAATATGTGTTTATGAATTTATTATTTTAAATAATCAAGAGTGCCGGACAAACATTTTTTGCGTTTTCGTGACCTGCCTACTGATAAAACTTTTCTTATTAGCACGTATTACGAATACAGTTTCTGTCCTGTTTCTAAAACTTAAATTGAGCGATTTTTTACTCGACCTGCACCAATCTCTTGCGCATTAAGGACTTGCGAAAAGTCTCGATATATTCATTGGTACGCCTACGCTTTTCGCAAACCTTGCTGCATCAAGATCTTGGCACATTTCTTCGCAAAAAATAGCTCAACTTAGATTAAAGGAGAATAACGTTATGTCAATGAAAATTCATTCCAAAAATCTTTCTGCAGGAAGATTTATTTATGCAATTATAGTGGCGCTGTCTTTATTTCTATCCGCTTTAACCGTCCAGGCAGAAAAAAATGAGCCCTCAATAGATAAAATAGCCATAGTTAATGCATCTGTTATTACAAGTGAAGAATTTAATAGAGAGATAAGCCAGGTTAAACAAAGGATTTCACAGCAGGGACAAAAAATTTTACCGGAACAGCTTGAACATATCAGAAATGAAATTTTTGACAACCTGATCAACGTCGAACTGCTGTTTCAAGAGAGCCGGAATAAGGGAATTAAAGTTGAAAAAGAGGCAATCGATTCTGAGATAAAATCTTTAAAACAAAAGTTTCCTAATAACACTGAATTTGAAAAATTATTAGGCGAGCTAAATTTATCTGAGAGTGCCTTAAAGCTAAAAATCGAGAAGGGTATTGCAATACAAAAACTTATTGAAACTCAGGTTGCTGATAAGATTGAAATTTCAGATGAAGAAAGCAAGGTCTTTTATGATAGTAATCCCGACCGCTTCAAACAGCCCGAACAAATAAAAGCAAGTCATATTTTGATAAAAGTTGAGCCGGGAGCGGATGAAATAAAAAAATCTGAAGCAAAACAAAAAATTAAAAACATTCAACAGAAGCTTAATAAAGGCGAGAATTTCGCTGCGCTCGCAAAAGAGTTTTCAGAAGGCCCCAGTAAAAACAATGGCGGAGATTTGGGCTACTTCCAGCGAGGTCAAATGGTAAAACCTTTTGAAGACGCAGCGTTTGCATTAAAAACTGAAGAGGTAAGCGATATTGTAGAAACTCAGTTTGGATATCATATCATCAAAGTTGCAGATAAAACGCCTAAAAAGACAATTGCTTATGAAAATGTAAAAGAAAACCTTGCTCAGCATTTGAAACAGGAAAAAACAAATCAGGAAGTCAAAATATACATACAAAAACTCAGTGAAAAATCCAAAATAGAAAAATTTTTGTAACATTTCAGGTAGCCGTCTATAAATTTTCTAACAGCCGTACTTCCAACATGAATTCCGTCGCCAACAATATCTATGGCGGTGTTATGTGGAGGAGTATGAGAGACCATAATTTTTATTGGAAGGTTCTTTATACTTTCATATCCTTTATAAAGAAGAAACAGGGGGTGAGTCTTCATTTTTGACAAGGTGCTGGCAACTGTCAAGAATGAAGATCTGACCACAAAGTTTTCCTTTCATTTCTTAATATCAACTGGTTTCGATTTGCTCCACGAATATATTCCCAGTCTATGCCATTATATTTTTTAGCAACGCCCGGGAGATCTGCTGGCTGGAAGAAAAAGAAAAATTCGGGCTCGATGTTTTTTATATCAACAACTTTAGATCTTAAAAATGCTTCGGTATATAAAATCAAAAAATCTCTGAGTTGCTCATTGGAAAGTGTAGCTTTATCGAATAAATTGTAATTCTTTTTATCAATTTGACTGAGGAATCCAAAATGATCGAGTGTTGCAAGAAATGACCGCAGAGATCGTTTAACAACATCGCGATCACCATATTCCTGAACCAGTTTCTTTGACAATAATGCAACTGATAAACTGTTTGAGCTATCCACACAAATATCAATCTTTTTAATTATAAATCTCGCAACCTCATAATCTATAAGGATTTTCCAGAAAAATAACAGCTTTAATTCTTCTAAAGACTTATTTTTAGACCATTCAATAAAAATATTTGATTGTATTGTCCCCCGCCCTTCCTGAAGGGAATAGATAAAACTTCTAAAAATTATTGTACGGATTTTCCGCTTGCCTTCTTTGCCCACCAGCTCTTTGGCAATATCTTCAAACGGCTCATTATATATTGATGGCTTTTCCCCCACTTCTATCATTTTTAATGTTTCATATATCCAGGATGGTCTTAATGGTCTGTCTAATCCAATCAATTTAATATCTCCACAAATGGAACGATAAGTTCATCAAGGGTTATGCCTCCATGAGAAATCTTTGTTTCTTTTTTAGATGCAAACATGGTTCTGCCTTTTGCCAATAATGCTATCTTGTCAGTTATAAAAGGGATTTCGTATTGATTGGCATCATAAGAATTTGCCAACTCAGATTCGCTCATCAAAGTGGCCCGTTTACATGACTGTTCAATTAAATATTTGTCAATCTTCTGGCCATTCCCTTGAGCAACAACACTTCCATGATCTGAACAAAAGAATATTGAATAACCGAGCTTTTTTAATAATATCAACTCATCCTTTATTCGTGATTTTCCAAGGTAGCTTAATACGTTTTTAAAATAGATGGTTTTTGTTTGTTCTCCAGGCGGTAATTTGGTGTCATGAGCCAGTTCATCAAAAAAATTATAAATCACCGAAACAATATCAACGCCAAGGACACTATCTTCATTCTTGATTTCTCCCTCACGGTAAAATCTGCAAAATCTGTTTTTAAAATAATCATTAAATTGTTTTTCCTCATTTATTGAACCCAAGGAATAAACAGATTCATATGTGCCATAATAGATAGCGCTTCTTGAAATTGATGTCATTGTGGGAATTAAAGCAAACAAATATTTTTCGGAAAAATTGAATCCCAAAGCTGACAAGTATTTTTCAAGTAACCTCCATTCCGCCACACCCATTCCGTCAAAACAAATCAGAGCTATCTTTGATTTATTCTTTTGCTTGATATGGGACCGGATTTTATCAACGGTTTTCAAACTACTTAAAGACTCGTGAAATGAATGTTTTAAACAGCCATTAAGAACAGCATTTTCGGTTTTCTCATCAATGGTTTTCATCAAATATTCATCGGGATCAGTATCAATCCCAAAACACAGATAAACATATTCACCCCACAAGCGGCCCATTTCAAGAATTTCGTCATAATCATTAATGGTTTGTTGTGATAGAATAAAAATTTTATCTTTCAGGGCGGCACAGTTTATTCCCCTTTGATGCTTTTCAGAAGCGACAAGTTCATTTTTTATATTTGATTCTGTGATTAGGTTGGTTTTGTCTGAATCATTATAGAAACAAAGTAAAGAAATCAAATCGTCTGCATTAAGGGATTGAGCTAACGGATACTCAATATCAATGGGCAGTAGGCTATAATCATAAACAGTAATATCAATTTTATTTGATAAACTGGTCGGCAATTCCCTATATAAAGATAAGACAATTCCATAATCATTTGATCCAGCTCCAACGAGGATTTCCGGAAGTGAGCTTGAAATTACAAAATTAATTTCTTTTGCTTCCAAATATTCAAGAAAACTTTCGTGCAGGAGAACGCCTGTCTTATCAAGAATGATTCTTTTCTGATTTATTCCTATTTTTAATCTGTTATAAACAGTACTTTGCCAGGACAATTAGACAAACTCCACATAAGCAACCTGATACATGTCCAATTTAGGGACAATATTTCTTCTCATCTGAAACTTTGCTGCTGCTTGCATTTTTTCTTTATCCATGGATTTTAGTTTGGATTTTCTAATGTTTTCAACCCGAATATTTTCAATAGCATTTTTCTTAAATTGAAAATATTCGCCAGTTTTCTTTTCATATTTATTAATTTCTTCCAGCCATGTCAGTTTTGTAGCAGCAAAAATATCACTTGCCTTTTCTTTTACTGCATTTAAAGCTGTATCAGCAAAAGCCTCAACTTTTTTATCAAATGAAAAGTTTTGTATAATCGCCGCTTTTTCAATAATATTATTCTCCAGATAGTTGCTAATCCTGTTGTTATAAAAATTCTCATCTTCCATGAATATATTAACAGTCGCTGCCTTTTCTCTATCAACATTATTACAGATGATTAATTTATAGATAAACCATAACCCAGACACCCCTGAGAACTTATTTAAGTTTAACCTTAAAGCACATACCGTCCCGAAACAGGTTGATTTATCAAGCTCCTTAGAAATTCTTGATACAAGTGGGTGCTCAATGTTGATAAATTCAATTTTTTCGGTTTTATAAGATGAAACATTGTCAAATGTTACATTCCGGTATATTTTTGGACCGATATTTTGCCCCGGAAAAGGGTTGTTAAAAAAACAAAAATCTTTCTTCTCTTTGTACCAGCTCACATCAATAAGCTTGTTCGCAAGATAGTTTATCACAAGGTTCTTGATTATATGGTTTACTTCCATATTGAGAAGCTGTTTTGCGTCTTCACTGAAATTGGAAAAAGGAATCAGAAGATCATCTTTTTCTAAAACCTGTTTTGCTCGATTATATATCTGATCGGCGATATCATTAAGTACTTCATTCTCAGCATTTTTTATCTGAATTGCATCAATGTAAATTTTATCAAAGGTGAATTCCCCCTGAAGCAAAGTGATCACATCCGTATATTTGTCTTCACCAAATTGCTGTTTGATTTTTTCAAGTTTTACCTCAAGAATTCTTCTGACCCGGTCTTCAACCGTATCTGTCAGTTGAAAATTAAAAATAAGACAATTATTATTTTGACCAATCCTATCAATACGACCAATTCTCTGTTCTAAGCGGGAAGGATTCCATGGCAGGTCATAGTTAATGATACAGTAACAGAATTGCAGGTTGATTCCTTCACCACCGGCATCCGTGGAAACCATGATCTGATTTTTGGTACGAAACAGTTCAACCTGATCAACTCGTTCTTCACGGGACAAAGATCCATTAATATATGAACATTCATAACCAAATCTTTTTAAAAATTCGATAATAGCGCTTTGAGTGGCTCTAAACTCTGTAAATATAATAAATTTAATGTCGAATTTTTTTTCTCGCTTTTTAATTTCTTCAATGACTTCAATCAGTTTCTGGAATTTAATGTCGCCATACACTGAAGCGGTTTTTTGGGCAAGCTCAATACATCGATCAACAAACACCTTTTCCGCATCTAAGTCTTCTTTATTTTCAGCAATGTTTTGAAAAAGAATATTTTCATGCTGAATATCATCAGAATCAAAAATATATTCTTCAGATTCTTCTATTTCTTTTATGCCATCTTCAAGAAAAGCCTTACGTCGTTTCATGGTTTTAAGAATGGCAAAACTACTTGATGTCAATATTCGCTGGTAAAGAATCATTAACAGAATTATAAATTGATTATTTGTGCGTTTTGCCAGATTGTAATATAGTCTGATATATTCCGTGACATGAGAATAAAGTTCAAGCTCATCGCGATTTTCTTCTTCAGTCCTGTTAATTTCTATAAGTGATGTGATGCGGTGTTTAAAAATTCGGTTGCCTTCAAAATCAACAACCGCTCGCTTCTTATTACGCACACAGACTTCCTGAACCAAGGCCGATGAGAGATTTTTTTTGTCTGCAAATAAGACAGGATCAATCAATCTTAACAAATTGATGAACATATCTTCGTCACCTTGATGGGGAGTAGCAGTTAAAAGCAAGAATACCGGGATCGCATCACTCAAATGTTGCCCGAGTTTAAACCGCGCCGTCTCCATGCCATCACCATGCTTACTTAATTTATGGGCTTCATCAAAAATAACCATATCAAATCCGGCGGATGCAATATCTTCAAACACATGCCGGTTATGCCACTCCCGGCGAGACACTTCCTGGGGATCAAGATATTCATGGATTCGCTGAGGCTTAATGGAGTCCATTGAAACGATCACTTTGTCATGGAGCTTCCAAACATTGGTTTCTTCACCATAGCTTTGCTTTAAGGTCCGGATATATTCTTTGTTATATATGATAAACTGCTCGTTAAACTTTGATAAAAGCTCTTCATGCCATTGCAGCAAAAGTCCGGATGGTGTAATAATCAGCACCTTTTTAACCATATTCCGCATCTTATATTCCTGGTAAAGAAGAATGGCTTCAATGGTCTTTCCAAGCCCGACTTCATCAGCAATAAGACTTCTTGGCTGGAAACGATTCATAACAAAATGAACCGCAAGAAGTTGATGCGGAAGCGGTTGAATTTTATAATTTGCAGAAGTAATTATTTTATTTTCAGACAGGTTTGTATGAAGGCGCAGTGCCATATTCCTGGCAAGAAAAGCGAAAGGATCGTCAATGCTTGAGTTTTGAAGCCGGGTCAGTAAATTGTCTTCAGCAATCACGTCATGTTGTGATGTGGATATTTTTTCTCCATCCTGGAAAAGAAGCTCAACATAGGTTTCGCCAAATAAATCGGTAAATCTAAGTATGGTGCCAATACCCTTATCTGAATATAGCCTGCTTGATGCTTTGTCGCCAATTTTCATATTTATTTTTTATTTAGATAGGATAATTAAAAACCTTCCACCTTAAGTTCTGCCACCTCAATAAATTCGGAAATTTCAGAATCGTTTTCGATAATTTTGTTGTCAAGACGTTTACCGAGGACAAGAATATCTTGAAAACGATTATGTTTATAACACTGTTCAAATCCATAAATAACCGCCTGTTTTCGGCATTCTTTTATTTTTTTCTTTGATCCTTTTGCCTCTAATAGTAATACATCAAACTCTCTTTGTAATTCACGCACACGTTTTTGAGTTACAGTCATTTTTTCGTCTTCTGTTTGAGGTCGCCGATATTTTCCGCTTTCGAGTATGAAGTTTTTATCAAGAAGCTCCATTAACTCGGGAACGCTGTCACCACTAATATTTGCTATTTTTGTAAACGCAGGATGAATCGCCTGAAAATCTTTGGGTGTGCCTAAAAAGGTATGCAGCCATATGATGGCGGTTCTCTCACAGCCAATAAACAACATCATTTGACCGCTTTTGAGATCCTCGATTCCTTCCAATTTCATCTTTTGTTTAAATTCACGATAATTTTCAAGTTGATCTTTATTAAACCAATACCCATCTTCTTCAATAAAGTTATTTCTAAGCATTTTGTAAAATGTGCTTGCGTCATATTTGATCGCATAACTCCGCTGGACATAGTAGGCTAAAAGCTTTGAATATAACATCTGTTCAGTGCGCTCAATTGTAGGCTCTGTTTTTAAATGCGATAAATGCATTTTGATGAATTCTTCTTCAAGACCCTCGCCGGCTAATTCGAGAAATCTTTTGTCAAATGATTGCTTAGGTTTATACGCAGAGATGACAAGATCATTTTTTACAGCTCCTGCTGCTGTCACTTGTTTAAAACTTCCTTGCTTTTTATCTAAAATTGCTACTTGTGCAATTATAAAACCTGCTTTTGTAATAGCTTCTTGAATGCTATTCCAAACAGAGGATTTAGAATTATGAAAAACAATCGTAATCCATCTATTTGGTTTAAGTATTCTATAATATTCTTTAAAACTTTTGGACATTAACTTGTGATATTCAAACAGTTTTTTATTCTGAGAATTATTGATTATAGCTTCTTGAGCATTATTGGTTAATATTTTCATCCAGGATTCTGAAATAAAATTAAGTTCTGAATACATCAAGTTGTCACCAAAAGGCGGATCGGTAAATATGTAATCAATCAAGTCTTCTTTGAGGGACAGTTCTGTCGCACTATTAATAGATACCATTACATTATTAGAAGATTGATATTTTATGCTCTTTATTGCTCTGCCAAGCAATTTAATTCTTGAAGAAATTTGCGCTATAACAGATGTTTCTACAGATAGAGATGGATAATAAAGTGTACCAGCAAGCGGCGAGAGATTCCATCCTCCTCCTCCATAATAAAAGTTTCTTATAGAAACTCTATTTAGTTGTGTAGATCGGGAAATCATACTTGAAAATAAAAATTTCATAAAATAAACATCCAAATTTTTAACTTTTTCAAGTAGCGCTGCTAATAACCACAAATTACGAAATGTATAGAAATGGTGTACATAAGAGATACCTAAATGTACACCAGCTCGCCATGTGTCGCCCCATTTAGTCCCTTTTATCATCATTTTTTGTACCGGCACCCAATATGGAGTAGGACTGGTTTGAATTTTTTTTATAAGAAGAAAATCTTCTTCATCCGGTTTTTTTTCGAAACGCTTTTTGCCAAAAGTATAATTTATAAGTACGGGAGATTGTTTAGTGCGATTTATTTTTATGTTTAGTAAAGGGTCATATTGTTTTTGCATTGCTTTTAAACAATTCTTTTTTTGAAGATTTGCCTTGCAACTTGGACATAAATATTCTGATTTTAGGCATTTATTCTCATTATCCAAAGCTTCTTCCCAAAAAATATGCTCTGCATCACAATAGGGGCATACAAAAACATCACTCCAAACTATGAAATTAATTTTCCCCTTTTTGTCATTTCCATAACAATTTTCTATTGCTTGTTTAAGCCCATCAGGTGCGGCATCGTCATACATGCTGTGTTTGGTTTCATACATCCAACCACATTCCTCTTCAATCTCTGCTAAAACATTTTTGGCTACTCTTTCAAATTCTTTAAAATCTGAAAGATTATTGTAATTATATGATATAAAAGTAGCTATTGGAGAAAGATCAGATAAAATTGCCTTCCGATCCAATAATTGAGCGGCGACGCCAGTCATTCCAGTACCACAAAAACCATCTAGTACAATATCTCCTTTATTTGTGTAATGATCGATATATCTCATAATTGCCTTATATGGCACTTTAGTTGGGTATGCGTGAGCCATATATAGCGAATCATTTTTCCCCTCGCTCACATCCATAGCCATTGGTTCTCGATGATAATCATCTGTCTCTTCATCATAAGGTCTTCCATACTCCTCAATAAAATCATCGATGTATGGATTTGGACAGGCCGTGTAATAAGGCGGATCAGATAAAGCTAAAATATCTTCATCTTTCCCAGTAGGAAACCCTTTAATATCACGAACTGAATCAAGTAATTCTTCAAGTGGTTTAATCGGTTTTTTCATTATAACTACCCTGTATGTCTTGTCTTATTTCAGTTTGATGCGGATTTCGCTTTCCTGTTTGTTCTTTTTTAGCTCATCCATCAGGCTATAAAATCTTTGCCTTAAATCCTCAATCGTTGCCATTTCCTGTTTTGGAAATAGTTCTCGAATAATCCTGTCTTTATCAACTTCAACAATATCAATTTCTTTAAATAGTTTATTGATTGTCGCAATGGTTCGATGATTGATATCAGTTGGGAGTTTTTTTGATTTTAATATAGATTGTATCAGCTTCTTCTCGTCATCATTATCAAGATACTGAACATTATCTTTGTATTCACGAATTTCTTTAACAATTGTATTTTCATAACTGTCATATAAGGCTTTAATCTCATCTTCAATCTTATCAAGCTCCGCCAGATTTTTATTATACTTAACATCAGTTTTTGGGAAAAAACATTTCTGGCACCTGCCGCTGACCTGAAGGGTATCTGCCAGATCCGGATTTATGCATTTGTGTTGCTCTAAACCGTTCCATTTTAAAACCATGTGTGTGAATTTGGTTTCTGAGATACAGGTAATATTTTTTAAATGATTAATCTTCTGAAACAAAGGAGTTGCCTGGTAATTGCTTAACTTGCTCCAATCAACCTTTTTGCCGACATATTTTTCATGAGCTTTAAAATAAAAATCATAAATATATGATTTTTTAAACTGCTGTATTTTCCCTTTTATCGGGTTTCTTTGTGAACGGTCTTTAAAGGTTGGGAAGTCTAAACAAATTAAAACAACATCATCTCTAAAATCTTTAAGTGTATCAAATTTTTGATTGTCTGTTACCAGTTGATTATGGTTTTCAAGCAACTCAACCGCATCATTCATATAACCGATAGCGTCATGAATACCATCTTGATATTCAGTGAGGGCAGCGGTGATATTTTTTAACTCTGAAATTACAATTGTTATCTTTGAAAGTATTGGATTAAACAATGGTTCTATTGATCCAAACTGAGTGTGGTTGCTTATATTTAAAGCATTCCAGTCAATTTCCTTTATTGTAAGAATATCATTTTGAATCGTGTTAATTTCTATGTGTAAAGTCTGCTTTTGCTGAAGACTTATAATGAGGTCATCAAGTGACTTAATGTCATTAATGATCTCATTTATTTTTTCCTTGTATTCCTTAAAGGCATTTAAACGTTCCTTTTCCAACGTAATTTTATTGCCGTTTAGTCCCAATGCATTTAAAAGGCGTGCGGCAAAATCATACGAATAATCCTCCTGGAGTTTGGCATAGGCAATTGTTTCAAAGGCTGCCAGGCTTTTAAATTTCTCTTTAATATTATTAATATCTATTTTAGCCCCACCTTTGATCTGTAAAAATATTCTTCCAAGCACAGTTAACACAACAAGATGAAAATGAATAACTTCCGGTTCTATTCCATATTGGGATGAACAAAGAGGTTCAACAAGCTCTTTTTGTATATCGGTTACTTTCTTTTTGTTTTTATTCAGCACATCTAAAATTTTTGCTACAATTTTTGATTGGCTGATGTCTGGATAACTGTTTGAATCCAGCAGGTCGATATTGTGAAGAAATAGTATGGTAGTTTTGCTTAAGTTGTTAAAATCGCCTTTTGTCAGGTCTGAAGCTATGGAGGATAAGGAAGCTATAATATTTGCCGATGATAATTGGATGGAATATTTCGGATGTAATGGATATGCTTTGTTAAATGGTTCATCAAACACAGATGTTTTAAATTCTTCTATAATTTCTGGAACATTCGCTCGTTCATGACCAAGATGTGATTTGATTGATTCGGCCTTGCCGTTTAAATGACATTTAGCTTGATTCATCAGCAACTTTACCAAACGATGTTTAAGACCGAATATTTTATTTCCTCCCACATAATATCCATTGATCCTGCCTTCGAGCTTTTTGGCCATTAAGCCTTTTTGGAAATTATTGTTAATCAGATCTTTAATGGCAACAATCTCTTTAAGCAGCTCTATATTTTCCGGTCTTTCAATTACAAATTTTATAGTTAGCTGGTTTGATGCAAACTTTTCCTTAAACTCCTTTACAAACGGTGAAATAAATACAATTGCATAATCTTTTTCCGGCAATAGTTTATATTTTGATTTGTCCTTGGCAAAAATAGTATACCCCTTGCGAAATGATTTAACGGATTTCCACTCGCATTCATCTTGATAAACATCTGAATATCCTTCTACTCGTTCAAGTTCGAGTATATCAGCAAGTTGGGTCATTAATTCATACTCAATTTCAGAATCAGAAACACTGGCCGCTTTTTGAGTAATCTTCTGTTCTGGATCAACGCCCGTTTTGGTGACAAACCAAAAATATTCAAGACCAGTTGATTCGTCTTTTTCTGTTTTAATATATTCCCCTTCGGTAACATCTCTAATTTTTTTTATGATCAGGGAAATATTATCAGACGCAGTGAATAGCTTTGTCTGTGGCAAGAGCATGAGGTTATTGGCCAGTTCCTGGGCTGTTGCGCCTTTTTCGCGCTTATTCCATAAAGAATATATGGCCAAACCTTTCACGACTTTTAACGCGTCTTCGTGAAACTTAGGTTCCAATAAATTTATTTTCTGGGTTAGTATATTCATCGCCTTGGTGATATCATAGATTTCTTCAAGGTTTTTCTTATTCGGATTGTTTTCTAAAATGTCATAAATTTTTTCAAACGTGATGAAATAGGGAAATTGTTCATTTAACAGGTATTTGATTTCAGACATCGCAAACTGGATGACACCACGCTTTTCAAAATATGGAAGGTCGCTAAACAGCTCAAGAAGAAATGGGGTAAGTGGAAAAAGATCAACGTACTCATCAATATTGCGGCTGACATCTTCAATCTTTTCCGCAAAAGGAGAAAGTTTTTCTTCAAGTTTGTGGCGCTGTTCATTTGTTTTTGACACGATTCGGTTGGAAATAACTTTTTTAATATCTTCTTTATGAATGATGATATATTGAAAACGCTCTCCAATCCTGCCAAGTTCGCTTGCAACATTTTTAAATTTAGGACTGGTAAAAACATCTTCCTGCATTGATCCAACAAACATCAAATCCTGATCCTGGCATACCTGACCAAGTACTCTCAAAAACTGAAGATCCGCTTTCATCGCCTCTTTTTGTTTTGTCGCCAGAAAATCCGATATCTCATCAATTACTACCAGGAGACCTATTGAAGGATCACGCTTTTTTATAATTTCCAGAATGGTAGCGATGTTCTCTTTATCATCAAAATCATTTTGAGGATCAAAAACCGGGATATCAATATCGTACTTGGCTTTAAGCTGCTGTCTAATCTTGCCAAAAAACCATTGCTTTAATTCAACCTGACCAGCCTGGAGCTCAAATTGAACAGAAAAAAACTTTCGGCTTTGTTTTTTCGCAATTTGTTTGATTGTTTCATTTTTTAGAACTTCTGCAAGCGCCGGGTCTTCAACCAGACTTATCAAAAATCCGATAAGATGTGATTTGCCGCTGCCGTAATTACCAATTACGGTATTGGGTTTGTGATTTGGCTTTTCAAGGTTATTAAAAAATTCAACAATCTGTTTTTCAAGAGAGTCAGAAATTACATAACTGCTGACCAATTCCTTTCTTTTGTCGCGTTCGTCAAGGTCCGCATCAATATCAATAACATCTTTTATCTGTTCAAAGTTAAACAGGTGGCCAATGGCATCAGGCTCAAGTTTTGAATAGTCAGTAATGATCTTTCTTACGGTATCTTTTGGGGTAAAATCATCTGAAATTTCATCAATACCAACCAGCATTATATCGTTGATTTCTTGATCATAGTAATCTTCGGTCCCTGGTTGCCCATGATAGAGCCTTTTACCAAGTCGATGCTCGTCTTCTAAAAAAAGCACACAGTTTTTGTTTCTGGAATTATATTTAAATGCACCAACAGGAGATATTTTTAAAAACATCTCGTGATAGAGTATGCTGGCATTTGTTAAAGCAAGTTTTGAAGGTTTGGAATTAAACCATTCTTTAACCTTCGTGCCTAATTCAAAGTTAACCTCATCACCACACGAATTCATTTCCATTTGAATAGGCAGCAGCTCTTTCTCAACATCCACAACCGTCCAATCTTCATCGGACAGGAATTTAATAATTTTTTTCTTTTTCGCCTCATTGCTTCCAACAATTCCAAGAAGCTTAAACCGTAAACTGTCTGCCTGAGTTAATAGTGTGTTCAGGTTCATTTAGGCAACCTCTTTTGGGAGTTCATCTCTCCTACCTTGAGCTCGTATAAGAGCTCAGATTGCAAGTTTTGTTAAGATAAGGCATACCTTCAAGTATAAAACAATTTTAAATTAACCAATAAAATAAAGGAGGTATGCCCATGAAACTAAAAGATTATGGCAAAAATCAGACGAAACGTAAAGAATATATTAAGCAAAGCGGACTTTTATTAGCTGGACTGGATGTAAGCAAGGCAAAACATGATGCCTGTATAGGGACTTTGGAAGGTGTCATGTCCAGGATCGATCTTACGAGGATAGGATTGGAGCAAGACAGGGCTGCGGCTCACCCCAAGGTTTTTTTACTGCTTTTGAGAAATTTTGATTTTTTTTGTTTTAGAAAAACAAAGGAGTAGCACGCCTAATTAAACTGGCAACAACCAGTAACGTACAATGAATAACATTACTGCAAGTAGCCCGTAAAATGGCCACACAGATAACGATATTAATGAAAGTCCGGTCGCTGACAAAAATACTTTTATACCTCGTCCGGGAGTTACTATATATAGATCTTCAACTGAAGCACTTCCATCATGGAGCTTTCTGATAAATTCGTTGTATTTCTGTCGGAATCGCTTTTCTAAACCCAGGTAATAAGAATCGAGAAACAGGAATAATAATATGGGAATAATAGAAATCCACACAAATTCGGGTTTCCCTTTATCAGCAATTATGACCACGACCGCTGACACCAAAGCGATACACCAAGTTTTGCAGCCGGTACTATTTGCAGCCATCCGGTTTATAACGCCTTGTAGTATCGAAAGATAACTTTGAACTGAAGATGATTCGATATTTATTTCTGGCATCTTTTTCTACGAAAGAAGTTTCTTAAGATTTTCCCAATTCCAACTATAAGTTCTTCCACCACCAGGTACTGCCAAATCTGAAGTGCCATCATGGTATCCAATTATCTGGAATTTAGGTTTGTTTTTCTCAATAGCGGCATTCAACTCTTTCAGCACTCCACTTGCATTCTTAGTTTTTGGACCAAGCATGATTATAAAGACATCAGATCGTCCGATTGCCCGTTTAGCATGCTCAAGCCAATCCTTTTCCGGCTTTGCTTCTTTTATGGAATGATCGCTTACTTCAAAAGGTGAGTCTGAATTCTTTGCCTGACCGATAATGAAATCTTTTAGAGTCTTGTCATTATCGTAGTCAAAGCTAACGAATACTTTTTTCTTTGCCATTATTCCGCCCCTTGGTTTGTTTTTATTTTACACACCTAACCCTGCTCTTTACCCATAAGTCGAAACTCAAAAAGAAGCTAACACGTAAGTGCTTGTTTTTATGTAAAGTGAGACCCGCATGGCGTTATCGTACAATATTCATAACTCATTGATATCTATGAATATAAATATTTGTGGGTAAAGGGCAGACCTAACCAGTTATTATATAATTTTTGATTATTTCCACAGATTTCATGATTGTTGACCAAAAATTAGCAAAAAACAGTTTTTTGCTGTATATTTCAACGATTTGGATATTAAACAGAAAGCCGGATAACCACCTTGAGGGCTATCTCGCCAGAAGTTTTGAAGTTCAGATATCAGTATTCATGCTCACTAAAAAACTTATAATTTCAAATAGATATCATAACCCTTCAAAGGTATACTATAATTATTTCAAGCTCGAGCCTTTTCTTAGCATTATTCTACGTTCTTAAAGTCCCAGATTCTTAAATGTTCCTAAGTTTTCTGGAAGCTTTCTCCGGTGTTTTGGCTCTCCAGATTAGAGGTAAATTTTCGTGAGTCATATCTTCGACCTCATATGCCCAGCCATCTTCTTTCAGAAAACAACGGGGTCTTCATTCTTGACACATTGGGAAAACAACGGGTCTTCTTAAGCCATTTTTTTACTTTAAAAAAACATCAACTATAACGATTAAAAACTATCTTTCTTTAAAATCTGATTAATAATTTTGAGCAGTTTTAAATCTATGATTTGAGCAACAGCCCGTCAAGATATGACACCGAACTACCATATTTTTTCAGTCGCCAAACACCTTGACCGGTTTATATGGATGGCTTCCTTCAATAACATCCACACCCGCTTTTGCCTTCACTTTTTTCATGATAGTATCTATGTAAGGGCAGTTGTCCAGAAGACAGGTTCCGTTAAATTTTTTTCAATGCCACTTCAAGACTCTCCCCCTTTTTAACGATTTCCGCGTAACCGCCGTCACTTAACATGCCTGGGTTTACAATAATGGTGCTGCCTATTTTATCCTTTCCGACTGCTTCATGAATATGCCCTGTAAGACAAAGCTGAGGCTGATATTTTTCTATAAATTTTCTAACAGCCGTACTTCCAACATGAATTCCGTCGCCAACAATATCCAGGGCGGTGTTATGTGGAGGAGTATGAGAGACCATAATTTTTATTGGAAGGTTCTTTATACTCTCATATCCTTTATAAATAAATTCTTCCAGTTGTTCTTCGCTGTATTCACTTGGAGTGTTGAATGGTGTAAAATTGGAACCACCCACGCCGAAAATTCCTAGATCTTCGATAATAATGCCTTTGCCGTGAAGATTGATCCCGATTTCATCAAAGTAATTATTCACTTCTTCAAGGTCCATGTTGCCGAACTGGGCATAGATAGCGGGATTATAACGCGATATAAAGTCTATAATATTTCCGGCCTTTTTAATCCCGCCATAGTTTGTTAAATCTCCGGTAATCACAACGAAATCCGCATCTGAGATTCCATCTATTTTTTGCACATTTTCCGCATACTCATGAATATCGCCAAATGAAATAAATTTCACAACAACCTCCTGAACCTATCGCCCTTTGGGCTAATTTTTAAAAAGCTAAACCTTTACCCTTTTGTTATTTTCTTTAGGATATCAGCAGATTTTTCAGAAAGAGTGCCCTTTGCTTCTGCAACGCCTATTGTATGAAAACCAAGAGCATTATAAAGATCAAGTAATTCAGGTGATTTTTTTCCTATTGCCTCTATATGTCTCTCCACAGTTTCAATATCTCCTCTGGCTATAGGACCTGTCAGCGCTGCTGGAATTCCAGCCTTTTCTATATTTGAAAGCGTACCTTCAATTAAGGGCTTTAAGACCTTCCAGGTATCAATGCCGGATATGCCTGCATGTTCAATAAGCCTGAAAGCAAGAGAAAGAAGGGTTACAAGGTAGTTTGACGCAACCACGGCGGCAGCATGATAAAGGGTTTTATCTTCCGTGTTTATTGAAATACAATCCGCGCCAAGATCAACCGCAATTTTTGCTGCTATATGTAAAGCTTGAGCATCACCTTCCACAGCAAATATAATTCCGTGAAAAGGGCTTCCATTCCCTTCATCTATGGCAAAGCTCTGCATGGGATGCATTGACCCGATAAAAGCGCCACAGCTTTTTGCCGATGATAAAATCGTTGATGGAAGTGCTCCGCTGCAATGCAAAACCACGGAATCTCTTTTGAAGCCGGCATTTAATGCAATATTGTTGCATGTATCAGATATTTCGCTGTCCGGAGTTGTTAAAAAAACAATATCTGCTTCTTTTGTTATTTCCCAGGGTATTTTAGTGAAACGCCCGATTCCTGCTAAGTCTGCAAGTCTTTTTGCGGATGAGATGCTTTTACTTGCAAGGCCGGAAATTCTGTAGCCGGGTTCTGATAAAAACTTCGCAAGGGCAGTGCCGACTCTTCCGCAACCAACTATTGCAATCACAGGTTTCATTATTTAATGCCCAATCCACATTTCTCATAAACAAGCAACTTCTCAATAAATACATAGACGAGCCTGCTGATAATAAAATATAAAAGAGCCGGCTGTTTTAGCGAGCCCTTAGTGAGCTTTAAGAAAAAACAGCGTATAAAAAATAATTCATAACGCCGTTGTATCCTCGACAATAAAAGGAAAGCTCTTTATTCCCATGCTCATTTTTTTTATCCAAAGTCTGGCCATTGTAACGGTTCCACCTTCCATGTTTACAAGGCTGGGAAGTTCTTCTATATAGGAAATATCCTCAATTTTAAATTCATAGTAAAAACCATCGGAACTGTATGGGTCAGGCACCAGAATAATCTTACCAGGATCATACTGATGCTTTTGAGGTGAACCCGAGTAAGAAACATGAGTTTTTTTAATACTTCTCAAATCCTTTGGCTTTTTGTAAGCTTGAATCTCAAATTTTTCGGCTTTTAGTAGAAAATTTGCTGACGACATGTTAGTTATTTCCTTAGGCTGGTGCCTGATTTTGAAGGGAAACTATAAATTCCCCTATTTTTTCAGCAGATCTGCCGAAAAGTTCCCCTATCTCAACAGTTTCAAGGTAATTATCGTCCCATGCAATGCTGTTTTCCTGAACAATATTCTTTATATGCTCATACTTTCCGCCAAGCGCTTTTATCCTGGCTGCGAGGGGGACTTCTTTTTTAAATGCAATATTCAATAAAAGAAGATATTCTATCATATTCGGCATTTCAGAAGAATCCGAGATTATTGGAATAACAAGAATACTTCGGTTATCTTTCCTGCCTTTGCCAATATATACATTTCCCTGGCGAATAATTATTCTTTTTGTTCCCTTAAGTTTAGTATCCTTTTCAACCCTTGATGGAATGGACTTTAAGGAACCCTCTTTCTCTAAAACCTCTATTGTTGACTCATCTGTTGGTTCACCAAGAAGGTTGAGTTTGCCGATTCTGTATAGCGTCAAGCCCTTGATATGTGAAATAACTCCCTGTAATTTTTTAAGAACAATAATATTTCTATTTATAAGCTGTGAAACACTAAAATTGTGCTTTGGCAGCTCTTCAAAAAGCAGGCCCTCAAGTTTTTCACTTATACGACTTGTACCCACAGTAACTGTTTTGGCCTGGTGTTTTATTGCATCCACAGGACGAGACATATAGTTAATAGATTCTCCAATATATTCAAACAGAGTATTAAGCATGTTAAGTGCGGTACCCTTTTTGTCAAAGTCGATCTCAAAATCCGACGCAGGCAGTTTTCCAGCCAGGTATTTAAGAAGAAGAGTCAAATCTGAATCCTTGGCAATAAAAGTCGGGAGTTCTTTTCCAGCTTTTTTTTCTCTGAACTGTTTGTAAAAATGCGCGATTTTTTCTCTGAATGTTTTTTCAAATACGACTTCGTAAACATCAAGGCCCATCTCTGCATAATCATCAATAGTATTCTGCAGTTCCTTGCGAAAGGCATATAAAAAACGCGATCCCTCATTAATGGCGAGGGCTGCATAGTATCCCCAGATATGCCCGACCAGAGTGTTCAGGATAGGTGCAAAATGCTGGTTTACAACTGGGACATGAAATACATCTTCTGCATAGGCATCAAATCCGCTCTCTCCCTCGTCAGCTATAACAACCGGTGTGGCCTTGTGTGCCTGGAAAATGGCTGTATCCTTAATGATGTCACCTATAACATTTCGCTTTGTGCCTGCAGTACACACAATTATAAGAGGCTCGGATGATAAATCTATATGTTTTTTGTCCTCTATATAATCAGAGGAAATTGTTTTGTAGCAGAGTTCGCTCAGCTTGATACGTATTTCATCTGCAGAAGCTTTATTGGGGCCGCTTCCAACCGCTGCCCAGTAATTTTTTGTTGCTGCAAGCCTTTTGGCGGATTTTTCTATCTCTTTTCTCATAGATAGAATTTTTCTCATGTGGGATGGAATTTCCCGCATCTGTCTTATTTCTTCCGTTATAAACTCATCATTCCGCAAACCCTTTAAACCTGCAATTTTAAGGCCAAGGAGAGCTCCCGCTATAATCTGAGAATAAAATGCCTTTGTTGAAGCCACCGACATCTCAATATCACGCCCGCTGCTTGTGTACATAACACCGTCAACCTTAAACGTAATGTCTGAATCCCTGCGGTTGACTATGGCAATGGTATGGGCTCCCCGTTCTTTAACCATATCCACGGTACGATTTGTATCCGTTGTTGTTCCGGACTGGCTGATAGCAACAACAAGTGCATCTGCCATGCTGTTCTTGTCATCATATTCATTAAGCTTAAATCCGCTGAGTTCTGATGCCTTAAACGAACGCGCAGTAAAACACGGCTCATCAATGTAGTAATTTAAAATATCTGAACATACTTGTGCAGCGCCTCCCGCCGTACCCTGACCGACAAAATAAATTCTCCGTATTTTATCGTTTATAAACGCCTGTTGAATGGATATTGGAAAAACTTTTTCATCAAGTGTTAATACGTACTTCTGCTTCCCGTCTTCCT